>DEJD01000126.1:8205-11117 GCA_002353215.1 Prevotellaceae bacterium UBA2757 | reverse complement strand
CTTTCCGTAGCGGAAGTAATCGGCTACGAAGTCTGCCTGCAGGGAATTGCGGTTGGAGAACTTATAAATACCGCCTGCATTCCATCGGAGTCCCTGATAGCGCATTTCGTAGTCGGTGCCGCCAGTGATGTCGGTACGGGTATTCGGGCGGTCGGTAATCTTATGCGAATAGTCGATGCCGGCATTGAGAGCGAGGTGCTGGTTGGGCGAGAGGGTGAACTTCTGTCCCACTACATTGGCGCGATAACCAGTGAAGAGAGGAGCGAGGGTGCGCTGAGTCTTCGTCTCGGTTTTGTCGGTGTATTCCAGGTCGTTGTTCTGATAACTGTCGGCACGATCATGACTGTAAGAAGTATAGGAACCAAATCCTTTGGTATAGATGTCCAGAAGGACATTCTCGGTCAGTTGTCCCTGCCCCGACACACGAGTATCGCTACCACCCTGTATGAGGTTCTTAGTTGGTTGGTCGGTGATGATATTGATAACACCTGCAATAGCATCGGAACCATAGAGCGAACTGGCTGCTCCGTCGAGCACTTCAATGCGTTTCACACGCGACATATTGATGCGGTTGAGGTCGGTATTATTCGATATGTCGCCTGTGAGTCTCTGTCCGTTGACGAGGATGAGAATGTATTTATTGCCCAGTCCGTCGAGACGAAGGAAACTGCCCATTGAGGATGGAGCCATCGATACCTGCGGCAGCATTCGGGTAAGTGCTCCGTCGAGGGTAGTGATACCCTGTTCCTGCATTTCGAGTGCAGAGAGCACAGACACAGGAGTGGCAGTACTCTTCAGACGCTGATGGTGACCCGAACCGGTCACTACGACAGGGTTGAGGTTATGGACACGACTGACGAGAGCCGAGTCGTTTCTCTCCATGCGGTGGATTTGAGAAAATGCAGTGCCCTCGAAAGAGAGCACTGCCAACAACAAAAAAGATAATTTTTTCATGACGAAAAAAAGAGAGATTATTCTTCCGGATACATTGAATGGTAAGCATCTTCGAAGAATGCTGCATTCTTAGTGTGGTCAATCCAGATGTTGCGAATGCCTTCGAGTTCGAGCAAACCGAGTGGATGCTTGTTTACTACAGGTACTACAGACTCGTAGCCTTTGTGGTTGAAGTACTCGTACCAGCTATTGTCTTCGCTTGTAGGATCTGTTGCATCCCAATAACCAGCACCTTCACCTGCCATATCGTTGTGAGCGTGGTCACCGGCAATTGACATAAGTGCGTGGAGATATACCTTACCACTGTTAACTCCGTCTGTCTTCATACGAGCTTCTACATCATGCTTGTAGTTGTCTGGCATATCAACTGTGCCGACATAGAACTTAGGATTGATTTCCTGGAGTGCATCTTCCAGCTGTGTGTAGCGAACGTTTGCCTTGAAGGTATCGTAGTTGTCAGGGTTACCATGACCCATGAAGGCAACTACACCATTCTGTGCTTCGCTTGCGTAGAGTGTGCTGAGCTCGGTAGCAACTGCTGGAACGTCAACTTCAGGGTCGAAGAGCAGAGGCATACCGAATCGGATAGCCTCATTAGCCTCGAGCTGTTTAAGATATTCATCGTCGAGGTGTGCACTTGCAATGTAACCATTGTTCATAAACTTCTTGACAGATGCAAGTACAGCTGCGAACTCCTCACCAGGGATGACCTGAAGAGACTGAACGTAGATTTTGTCATACTTTGCATTACCAATGGCATGGAGGAGGTAACGAGGTTCGTAGTACTGACGGCTTACGATGTTATCATTATCATCGGGATTCTCACCAATTGCAGCACGGTTGATACAGATGTCGCTTGAGAAACTCATATAGACGTCAGCCTGTTGGAATGCTGCCTTGTAAGCTTCAACAGTCTTGTCGAAAGCAAGAAAGGCATTGTTCCAGGTAGAACCGAAGGCAACGAGCAGGATAGCTTCTTTATTACCAGACTTAGCTTTTGTTTCAGCTACCATGTTGTCGTTGTAAGTGTACTCAGAAACCATGTTTTCAACGATTTTCTCAACGATTTTTTCTTTGCTGTCATCGTTTCCACAAGAAGTGAAAACAGGAGCTGTCAGGGCAATAGCCACTGCAGCGAAGAGGAATGATTTAATCTTCTTCATAGTTTGAATTTTTAGGAGTTAATAATTTATGTTGTTTAGAACTTTTTCCGTAGTTAAAACGGATACTAAAAGTTGCATGTACGGTAGTGCCTGAGGTGTTGTTGCCCAGGTGGAAAGGTCGCATGGTGCGGTCAACAAAATTGAATATGTTGTCAACTCCGAATTCGAGACGATAGGCAAGCAGTTTATTGGCGCGCCCGAAGTCGTGGGTAGTATTTATGCGCCATATCTGGAAAGGAGCTCCATTGCCGTTGTTCTGGTAGAAACGGGTACTGCTGCCTCGGGTCGAAAGGCTCAAACCCAGTTTGTATATCTTCGAAAAGGCATGACCATATACGAGGGACGCGCTCCACTTATGGTGGGCAGTTCCGTCGATGATAACCTCCATCATCCTGTTCTTGGTATTATCGTAGAGATGGGCTTTCGTGTTAAGGTAATTATAAGCCGAGGTAAACGACAGTTCGGAGAAAATCCTATAGGAAAGAGTCACGTCGATACCCCATGTGCGGGCATCGTCCATATTCTTATACATACGAGCCTGCACGTTGTTGCTTCCGTCGCCGAGGTAGGCTGTGGTGATGCCGGCAGGAATTTCGCCTACAGGCACATTGGTCAGAGCTATCATATTATCGAGGCGGTTAAGATAACCCGTAACAGATGCCGTCAGACGGTTGCCCCGATATTCTGCATTTGCAGAGTAGTAGTTGCTGGTCTGAGGTTTCAGATTGGTGTTGCCTATATTGAAGAAAGTGCTGCTTCCCATCACGTGAAGGTAGCGGTAATGGAGTTCCTTGA
>DEJD01000126.1:1635-8194 GCA_002353215.1 Prevotellaceae bacterium UBA2757 | reverse complement strand
CGGAAACGGAAGTCGCCCGCTGAGAACATAGCACTAAGTTTCGGAGTCAGTCGGACACCAAAATTACGATTGCGGACAAATCGGAGTCCTCCGGTTATATTCAGCCATTTCAACGCATTGAATTCGTCCTGAGCATAGAGGGCAGCAGTCCAGTCGCTGGCTGTACCCGACTCGGTGCGGTCAGGGGCTTTCAGATAGTCGTAGCGGTATTCGGCACCGACATTGAGTGTGTTTTCAGCCGGCAGATAGAAGATACCTTTCAGTTGTCCCATGACTCGCTGCTGGTCGCTCTGCAGTTTCTGCTGTCCTGCATACATAGGAACGGAGAACCACTCACCGTTCTGAGCACCGAACTCCTCGCCTCGAAGCAGGATGTACTCGTAAGTTCTGGCTGTATAGTTATAGAAGTAGTCGTGCAGGTTCCAGTCCACATCGAGAGTGAGCTGATTGCGACGCGACGAACTCTTATCTCCATTCAGAAACCACTTGCCACCTGTCGAAGCTGAGGCATTCTTATAGTGCAAGTCGTAGGTATAGACATCGCAACTGGGATGTTTGCCGTTTCGAGGACGATTGATATTCTTGAGATAGAAGGAACCGTCAGCATAGAGTTCCAAGTTATCAATCGGATTATATGTAAAGCGTTGTGCAATCTGCCAGTTGTTGAATTTGTTTACAGTCTTATTCCGACTGTCGGTCAGCACCATAGCCTCGGCATATTCCTCGGTAGTATTCTGCCAACCATCGCTGCGTTGCAGCTGGAAATTGGTCTGACTGCCGAACCTTCCGATATTGAGGAATACTGCATCATGCTGGCGCAGGTCGTTGTGTGTGCCGTAGCGAGTAGCATTTTCTGCGTACACACCCTTCTGAGTATGTTTCTTTGTAATGATATTGATAACACCCGCCATAGCATCACTTCCGTAGAGAGCACTTTGGGCACCCTTTACTATTTCTATCTTCTCAATGTTCTGAGGGTCGATAAGCGAGAGGTCGTTCTCTCCACCCACATCACCGTGAATGCGCTTGCCGTCAACCAGTATAAGAATATAACTGTTGCCAAGTCCGTTCAGTTGCATCTGACTGCCCATATCGCCCTCGGAGAAAGCAAAGGAAGCGGTTAGTCCGCTGAGAATATCCTCGATGCTGCGACCACCATACTGCTGCAGCATCTGACGGGTGATGACCTCAGTCTGCACAGGCACATCCTTCAGGAGGTGGCGGGTACCGGTTCCGGTCACCACTACTTCCTGCAGACTGTCAGACTTCCACACCATGGACTGTGCCGACAGACATAAAACCGATAGCCATTGCAATGCCGCACTGAGAAAGGCAGCCTTGAAACAGCCTTCAGACAACGGATTTCTTCTCATTCCAAGATTTTTACGAAGCGCATATTCCTGTGCACGCGTAACACATTATTTATAATAAATGGCAGGTCTTCTGACTTTCCCTTGTCTGCTTAGCCTTCCCGACAGAATAAGAATATGTGTCAGTGGCTTTTTTGCAAGCAAACCCAAAATAAGGATTACAGCTGCAGGTACAGTTCCGGACTCACACCGGATTCCCTTGCATCAAGACGACAACCTCGTCCGATTACCATTATTTTCGCTGCAAAGATAGATATAATTATGTTAATAAAACATCTGTTTTCAAAAAAAATTGTAATTTTGCACCTATGAAATCCCAATTTCTCATAGCAGCACCGATGAGCGGCTCAGGCAAAACGACAATTGCCCGGGGACTTATGGCTTTGTTTACAGAGAAAAACTACAGGGTGCAACCCTTCAAGTGCGGTCCCGACTATATCGACACAAAATTCCACGAGGCAGTATGCGGTCGTCCGAGTATCAACCTCGACACATTCATGGCTTCTGCCGATCATGTCAGGGAACTCTTCGCTCACTACGGCATCGGGGCAGACATTTGCATTGTGGAGGGTATGATGGGACTCTTCGACGGGTACGACCGCGACAGGGGTTCGTCGTATGAGATAGCCCGTGAGCTCAACCTGCCGGTTGTCCTCGTGGTAGATGCCAGGTCGGCAGCCTATTCCATCGCAGCCCTGCTCACAGGGTTCACCACGTTCAGGAAGGATGTGCGCATTGCAGGTGTCATATTCAACAAGGTAGGTTCGCAGAAGCATGCCGGAATGCTCAGACAGGTGTGTGACGACCTGCACATAGAGTGTTTCGGATGCCTGCCTAAAGACATAGCCCTCGAACAGAGTTCAAGGTATCTGGGACTCGATTTCTCTGAGAATGCAGAAACGGCAAGACTGGTAGAACTGCTTGAAGAACACATAGCATGGAAAAGACTCTTAACACTCTAATAGCACGAAACGCGGAGTCGTTCTCCTTTATCTATCAGGAGAATATAGATCGGCTGGGCAACGTCAGTTTTTTCGACCCCGAAAAGGACGTTCCGCAGTTGGCAGGTGTTGATTTGCTATATCTCCCCGGCGGTTATCCCGAAAAACACCTTGAGGCTCTTACAGCCAATGAAGCTTGTCGCAAGGCAATACGCGAGTATGCCGAACAGGGGGGAAGAATCGTAGCTGAATGCGGCGGCATGATGTATCTCTGCAACAGCATCATCAGCGACGAAGGGACATTCCCCATGTGTGGTGTACTACCCTATTCTGTCAGTGCCCGAAAGGCAGACAGAAAACTATCGTTGGGTTATCGGAGGTTTGTGCTCGACGGAAAGGAATATCGCGGACACGAATTCCACTACACTCAGTTTGTGGGCAACCAGCCCGAAAGTGCTGTTCAGGTATTCGATGCCAAGGGACTCCCAGTAGCAACCCCTGTGATGAGATATAAGAACGTATTGGCGAGTTATACACATCTCTATCAGATATGAAACACATATACACAAAAACAGGCGATGACGGAACGACGAGTCTGCGCGACGGACTCCGTGTGGAGAAGGACGATCTGCGCATTGAGACCAACGGACAGATAGACATGCTCAATTCCCTCATAGGTCTTATTGCCGAGGGGAACGACCTCCTCACCGACATACAACGGGAACTCATGACGGTGATGAGTCATGTGGCAACTCCCGACGGCAGTCAGAATCCGCGTCCCTTGCACTGCGACGAACTGACCGCACGAATGGAACAGGCTATCGATGCCTCCGACGCACCCAAAGGGTTTGTACTGCCACGAGGTATCATTCATGTGGTACGGGCACAATGCCGCACTACAGAACGTCGTCTGTGGACTCTCTCCCGACAGCACTCCATCGCCCCTACCATCCTTACGATGATAAACCGTCTCTCCGACTATCTGTTTGTCTTAGCCATAGAAAAACAATGAACTCACCACTCCACCCCATAATGTTTGCCGGAACAGGCAGCGACGTAGGCAAGAGCATCATCGCAGCTGCCTTTTGCCGCATATTCCGTCAAGACGGTTACCAGCCCGCACCATTCAAAGCACAGAACATGGCTTTGAACAGTTATGTCACCCCCGACGGACTGGAGATAGGTCGCGCACAAGCCGTACAAGCAGAGGCTGCAGGCATACCCTGTCAGTCGGACATGAATCCGCTGCTGCTGAAACCACAGAGCGACCACACATCGCAGGTAGTTCTCCACGGACAACCCATCGGCAATAAGGACGCATACGACTACTGGCGCCAGGGCAGTTCGGAGATAGATTTCCGCGGAGAGGTATGCAAAGCCTTCGACCGTCTCTCGTCCCGCTACAACCCCATCGTAATGGAGGGTGCAGGCAGTATAGCAGAGATTAATCTGCGCGACAGAGATCTGGTAAACCTGTCGATGGCACGACATGCAAAAGCCGACGTCATACTGGTAGGCGACATAGACCGTGGCGGCGTGTTTGCAAGCGTATATGGCAGCATAGCACTTCAGACAGAGGAAGACCGCCGACTCATCAAAGGCATCATCATCAACAAGTTCCGTGGCGACATGCGTCTGTTTGCAGAAGGCAGAAAAATGATGGAGGACATATGCGGAATACCCGTACTGGGTGTGGTACCATACTACAAAGACATATATATCGAAGAAGAAGACAGCGTGGCACTGGCACAGAAACACCGTCAACTCACCCAAGGCAAGGTGAACATAGCCGTAGTGCTGCTACGCCATATCAGCAACTACACAGACTTCGACACACTGGAGCGCGACCCGAGGGTCAACCTCTTTTACACCAACAACACAGCCGACCTGGAACATTCCGACATCATCATCCTGCCGGGCACAAAAGCCACAATCGACGACCTTATAGAACTGCGCCGCAACGGTTGTGCCGCATCCATACAACGGGCACATCGCAACGGCAAAACCATCATAGGCATCTGCGGCGGTTATCAGATGCTGGGCGAAATGGTAGAAGACCCCGACGGCATCGAGGGCGGCATTACCAACCTGCCCGGTTTGGCACTCCTGCCCATCCAAACCACAATGCTCCCCACCAAAACCACACGCCAAGTCACATTCGATTTCAACGGACACACATGCCATGGTTATGAGATACACCAGGGACAGAGCACCACAACCGAACAGATACTCATCCGGGGAAATTGCATCGGCACCTACATCCACGGCATACTCGACAACCAGCCCGTCATCGACTATCTGCTGAAACCGTTTAAAAAGCAAAACACCATGTCGGACGCACAAAGCATCGAAGACTTCAAACAACAGCAGTACGACCGCCTTGCCGACCACGTGCGCAAACATGTAGATATGAAACAGATATATAAAATACTCTCCAGCAATGATTGAAGGACACGGCGACGACACATACAGATATACGGACATAAAAATCGACTTCTCATCGAACATTTGTGTTCACGACAGCCATCACGCACTGATGACTCACCTCGCCACTCACCCCGAACTCATCGACCACTACCCCGAACCCGAAGCATGGTCGCTCGAGGCAATGATAGCAGAACGCCACAGCATACGCCCCGAACAGGTCATCGTCACCAATGGAGCGACAGAAGCCATCTATCTCATCGCACAGACCTTCCGCAGACAGTCCGTCATTCCCGAACCTACATTCAGCGAATATGCAGATGCCTGCAACATGTATCCCCGCACCTCCGCCATCATCGATATAGAACCAGACGAAAAGCGCAACAGCAAAATGCTCTGGTTGTGCAATCCGAACAACCCCACCGGCGAAGTATATGACCAACTCTACATAGACCGCATGATGGCTGAATACGGATTAGTGATTCTCGACCACAGTTATGAGGACTACACAGACAAGCACATTATGTCGCCCCGATTGGGATGCCAAACCGCATATTCCGTACAAATTCATTCTATGACAAAGACTTACGGCGTCCCCGGTTTGCGATTAGGATATATAACAGGACACGAGAGTCTTACCAGTCAGATACGTCGGCACATGCATCCGTGGAGCGTATCATCACTGGCAATAGAAGCCGGTAAGTTTCTGCTGCAGCACGACGAACTCATCTGCAAACCCGATTTGAAAGAAGCAAGAAGACTCCAGAACATTCTGGAACAGACGGGAGGCATAATCGTAACACCCTCCGACACTAATTTCTGCCTGTGCAAAATATTGCACCATAGTGCTGCCGAACTGAAAGAGTATCTTGCGAAAGAACACCATATCCTGATTAGGGACGCATCCAACTTCAAAGGACTGACAGCCAACCATTTCCGCATTGCATCACAGACACCGGAAGAGAACGATGCCTTAGTCAATGCAATCAACTTATTCCTGAAAGCAAAAAATGGATAACTGGATGTCATTCATATTACCCTTGCTGACAGGTTGGACGCTCGACCTGCTCATAGGCGACCCTTCATGGCTACCCCATCCCATCGTGTGGTTTGGCAAGGCGATTTCAACTTTTGAGCACCACCTAAACAAAGGATTGAACAGAAAGATAAAGGGTGCATTCACAGCCATAATCCTAATCACTGCCGTCTTCATCATCACATGGGTACTCCGACACCTATGCACAACTTTCAATTATCAATTGTCAATTATCAATTGTCAATTATCAACTATTTTCGATGCTATAATCATCTTCTATTGTCTGGCAGGCACAACACTCATCCGCGAGGTTCAGCAAGTATTTCTGGCACTCGATCGCTCGTTGGATGAAGGACGCAGGCAAGTGGCTCGGATTGTGGGTCGAGACACCCAGGAGTTATCTGCTCAGGAAGTGCGTACAGCTGCACTTGAAACCCTTGCAGAGAATCTTTCCGACGGAGTAATAGCACCTCTGTTTTGGTTTGCAATCTTAGGCACTCCCGGCATGCTGGCATACAAGATGGTGAACACACTCGACTCAATGATAGGATACAAAACCGACCGCTATCGAGACTTTGGCTGTTGGGCAGCAAGAATTGATGATATTGCCAATTACATCCCTGCCCGCTTGACCGCCCTGCTGATGATACTGCCACGAGTCGTCTCCTTCAACCTTCATGGCAACAGCAAATTTTTCACTTTTAATTTTTCACTTTTCACTTTCGTTTGTACCAACGGACGTCGCCACGCCTCACCCAACAGCGGGTATCCGGAAGCCGCACTGGCAG
>DEJD01000126.1:0-1498 GCA_002353215.1 Prevotellaceae bacterium UBA2757 | reverse complement strand
GCAAGCCTTATTTCCAGGAGTTAGAAATACTTCGTAATCTTAGCATTATCGAAGTTATTCATTTCGTTAATCATCCTGACAGCTGAATCGATAATCGGAAAAGCACAAAGAGCCCCAGTTCCTTCTCCAAGTCGCAAACCCAAATGCAGTAATGGTTTTGCATCAACTATATCGAGCATCATCTTATGACCAGTTTCATCACCCGAATGAGTAAAAATCATATAGTCCTGCGACGCCGGATAGAGACGAACAGCAGCCAAGGCACAGGCTGTCATAATGAATCCGTCAATCAGCAACACAATGTGTCGTTCTGCAGCTCTTAACATTGCCCCGATGGCAGCAATCATCTCAAAACCTCCAAAGTAAGAAAGGCACTGGATATCATCGGTTGAACCACTTTGTCCATAATGACTGTTATAATTCTCCAGGGCTTTGTTCAGCACCTCATACTTATGACGAATACCATCATTATCGAGTCCTGCTCCCGCACCTACACATTCTTTTATAGGAATATTCCCGAACAAACTCATCCAAATACTCGATGGCGACGTATTGCCTATTCCCATTTCTCCGATGCTGAGAACACGGCAGCCCTCCCCTATGCATTCATCCACCAAGTCACTTCCTATCTGAATTGCCTGATTAAACTCCTCCTCATTCATAGCTGGTTCATAGAGGAAGTTCCGGGTACCACGACGAATCTTACGATTGATAATATCGGGAAATGAAGAAAGGTCGTAATCAACACCTACATCGACGATACGAAGTTTAAAGCCATGCTGACGACAGAACATATTGACACCACCGCCACCTCTGGTAAAATTTATCATCTGCTGCCACGTCACTTCCCGT
This sequence comes from Prevotellaceae bacterium UBA2757, assembly GCA_002353215.1. Next base: position 646 of record DEJD01000126.1, on the reverse strand, counting down.
GGAGACACGCTGACACCTTCTCTTTCGATGCCATGATCCCCGCCAAGGAGCAAATGACAAGGATGAGAAAGTGAAGGTTCCAACGTTTGCTGGATAAGACAAATCTGTGCAGCAAGTTCTTCCAACCTTCCCAAAGAACCTTTAGGTTTGTTCAGATTGTCGATTTTTTTCCAAATGGCATTTTCAAGCGATTTGTCCGTAGGATGTATGTCGAATGTTTTCATTTTATCTTTACTTCAATTCCACTTACCATAAGAATCACCTCTTCTGCCTTTGAGGCTATATACTGATTCATCCAACCCTGTAGGTCGGTAAATTTCCGCTGGAGTGCGTTGTCGGAAACGCCACCAAGTCCGATCTCATTTGTTACGAAAATATAAGTGGCATCATGTGCTGTAAATGCATCGAACTCCTTTTTTGCCATAGCCAAACAATGTTCGATGTTTACTGACGACTCATCAATGGAAAGAAAATTCGTAAGCCAAAGTGTGACACAATCGATAACCGCAACCCGTCCTGTCAAATCAAGACGACTCAAATGGAGTTCCTCTTCGATATTAGTCCATTGTGGTCCCCGGCGTTCCTGGTGTAACTTTACACGTTCTCTAAAATCATCATCCCAAACATGTGCAGTAGCGACATATAC
>DEJD01000114.1:10624-14994 GCA_002353215.1 Prevotellaceae bacterium UBA2757 | reverse complement strand
AAGAGAGTGATTACAGTTGACCTGCCAATAGGTTTAGTATAAAGATATGAAGACAAAGAAAATTTGCATACTTGGCTCCACCGGTTCAATAGGAACTCAGGCTTTGGACGTTATCGACCAGCATAGCGACCTCTACGAGGCTTATGTGCTTACTGCCTACAACAATGCAGACCTTGTCATCGAACAGGCAAGGAAGTTCAAGCCCGAGGTGGTGGTCATTGCCAACGAGGCTAAGTATGACATCGTGAAAGAAGCACTGAGCGACCTGCCTATCAAGGTATATACAGGTGAGAAGGCTCTATGCGAAGTTGTTCAGGACGAAAACGTAGATATAGTACTTGCAAGCATGGTGGGATTTGCCGGACTGGAACCGACCATCGCTGCAATAAAGGCAAAGAAGGTTATTGCACTGGCAAACAAAGAGACACTGGTAGTTGCCGGCGACCTCATCACCCGATTGGCAAACGAATACCAAGTGCCTATACTCCCTGTTGACTCCGAACACTCAGCAATATTCCAGTGTCTGGAACCGGGAAACAAAATAGACAAGATTCTGCTCACCTGTTCCGGAGGACCTTTCCGTAAGTTCTCGAGAGAACAAATAAAACATGTAACCAAAGACGACGCACTCGCCCACCCTACTTGGCATATGGGTGCAAAGATAACCATCGACTCGGCAACACTGATGAACAAAGGTTTTGAAGTGATAGAAGCACGATGGCTTTTTGGAGTCCGTCCCGAACAGATTCAAGTGGTTGTCCACCCACAAAGCGTAATCCACTCTGCTGTGCAGTTTGAAGACGGAGCAGTGAAAGCCCAACTGGGTGTACCCGATATGCGACTGCCCATCCAATATGCCTTCTCCTACCCACGACGACTGCCGCTGAACGGAGAACGTCTGGATCTCTTTGCTTTGCAAGACCTCACCTTCGAAGAACCGGACACACAGCGGTTCCCTTGTCTGCAACTGGCCTACGACGCTCTGAGACAGGGAGGTAATATGCCTTGCATCGTAAACGCAGCCAACGAAGTTGTAAACCGAGCATTCCTCGAAGACCGCATAGCATATCCTAAGATTGCACAAATCATCGAACAGACTATGGGTAAGATAGAGTTCTCTACAGACTCCTCACTCGAGTGTTACCTGCATACAGACAAGATTGCACGCGAATATGCTGCATCGCTCATTTAACAAAGAACCTACATCATGGAATTATTTCTGATAAAAGCATTACAACTGATAGTAGCACTGTCGTTGCTGATTGTCCTGCACGAAGGCGGACATTTTCTTTTTGCAAAACTCTTCAAGACGAGAGTGGAGAAATTCTACCTCTTCTTTGATTATAAATTTGCACTCTTCAGCACTTACGCTCCTTGGTTCCGACGACTGATAGGCAAGGAACCTGTTCCCCACCTCAAAGACAAGGACGGGAAAGACACTGGTGATTACGAATACAGAGGTACCGAGTATGGTATAGGCTGGATTCCGTTGGGAGGTTATGTGAAGATTAGCGGAATGATTGACGAGTCGATGGACAAAGAACAGATGGCTCTACCTCCAAAGCCTTGGGAATTCCGCACCAAACCAGCATGGCAACGACTGCTCATTATGCTGGGAGGTATTATCATGAACTTCATCACTGCCTTCTTCATCTATTCTATGGTTCTCTTCGCTTGGGGCGAGTCGTATGTGAAAAGCGAAGACATGAACTACGGAATGAAATTCTCCGAAGCAGCTAAGGCAGACGGATTCTGCGACGGAGATATCATCATAAAGATCGACGACACGAAACTGGAAACATGGAAACCTGCTTATCTGCAGGATATTTCCAATGCCAAGGAAGTGACAGTGCTTCGCAATGGCAAAGAAAAGACAGTGAACCTGCCTGGCGACATGAATCTGATAGACATGATGCAGCAGGAACCACGTTATGCCACAGTACTGATGCCAATGAAGGTGGACAGTGTATTGCCAAATTCTCCTGCTGACAAAGTAGGTTTGAAGAAAGGCGATAGGATTACAGCTCTTAACGGACAGAAGATTGAGGACTTCAACGACCTTCTCCTGCAACTGACCATTCTCCAGGATGTGCTGACAGAAGAGTCTTCAGCTGCTGACAGTCTGAAACAGCGTTCCGTAACCCTTGTAGTCAATGGAACAGACACTGTATCAACTGTGCTCACTTCTGAATTTACCATCGGATTCGTAAACGCCATTCCATATCAGGATAAGATAACTACAAAAGAATACTCACTGCTTGAGTCGTTCCCTGCAGGTATAGCTCTCGGTTATAACCAGATGGTTAACTATGTGGATCAATTGAAGTACCTCTTCACAGCTAAGGGAGCACGAAGCGTAAGCGGATTCATCGGCATCGGAAGCATCTTCCCCTCAGAATGGGATTGGCAACGATTCTGGCTGCTCACAGCCTTCCTATCCATTGCTCTCGGTGTGATGAACCTCCTGCCTATTCCAGCACTCGACGGCGGGCATGCGGTATTTGCCATCTACGAGATGATAACCCGCAGAAAACCAAGTGACAAGTTCCTCGAGCGCGTGCAGTACATAGGAATGATTCTGCTCATCGGACTGATGATATTGGCTCAGGCAAACGACATATTAAGAGTTTTAGGATTTAACTAAGACAGACAATGAAGATACTTGCCGTAGGCATGAACTATGCCAAGCATATTGACGAATTGAGTAATCAGTGTGGTCCTTCAGACAATAATAACGACAAAAAATCGTTAATACCTATAGAGCCCGTGATTTTCTCGAAACCAGACTCTGCTATCATACAACCGGGGAAACCTTTCTTCGTGCCAGACTTCGCTGAACGGTTTGACTACGAAACAGAAATCGTAGTGCGTATAAACCGGGCAGGCAAAGACATAAGCGAACGGTTTGCACATCGCTACTACGACGAACTGACAGTGGGTATTGACTTCACAGCACGCGATTTGCAGGAACGACTACGTAAGGAAGGACTGCCTTGGGAACTCTGTAAGGGATTTGACGGCAGCGCTGGAGTAGGAAAATTCATCAAGATAGCTGACCTCGGCGAGCAAGTGCAACAGTTGGACTTCCACCTTGAGAAAAACGGAACGACAGTGCAACAGGGCAACACTCGCGACATGATATTCACCATCGACAGAATAATATCATATGCCAGCCGTTTCTTTATGCTCAAAACTGGCGACCTGCTCTTCACAGGCACTCCTCTAGGAGTAGGTCCGGTTACAGAAGGAGACGTTCTTGATGGATACATCGGAGATCATCACCTGCTCCATCTACGAATTAAGTAAATGGCAAGGTTTTTATACACCCTTCTGACACTGCTCCTGCTTACATTCACAAGCAGCCAGGCTACAGACTACGCAGCCCACTCCGTACTTTCTTCCGGCAAGTGGGTTAAGATTCGTGTGGCAAGTGAAGGTGTGTACCAACTCTCACCTTCAGCTCTTTCCGACATGGGATTTGGCAATCCTGCTTCTGTACGTCTTTATGGCTACAACCTGCCTGTTTTGCCTGAAGAGAATATCGAAGACATATACGACGACTTGCAGGAAATACCACTCTACCGCCGCAGCGACGGAACCCTGCTCTTCTATTCTTTCGGTACAGTAAACTGGACTCGCGACGGTTCTAAGTTTACCCACCAGAACAACCCTTACTCGCAGTATGTCTATTATTTCCTGACAGAAGGTACTCCCGCTGCATTCCGCACAGAAAGTCCCTCGACAACTCCTACCCATACAACGACCACTTTCCCTGAACGAGTGGTAATCGACAACGATGCATATTCAATCATAAACTCCGGACGCACCATGTTCGAGAGTTTTGTGTACAAATACAACGGCAGCAATTCCTACAACCTGAACACCACAGGTATCAATGACGGAAACGTACAGATTGACATACAATTTGCAGCAACCGGAGCCGCCACCCTTTATGTAAACGCCAATGGCAGTCGTGTAGCTTCCCGTTCATACTCAACACCGGCAAACTATTACGACGCAAGGGTAAACACAGTTTCTGCGAGTGTAGCGAACAGTTATTCAGGAACTACCAACATCTCACTCAGCCTCAGCGCCACATCAAGTCTGACAAAAGGATACTTAGACTATATCAGAGCCCAGTACACACGCAATCTGAGCATGAGTGGCGTCACCTATCTGCCATTCCGCACACCCGACGAATACAACTACAGAGTCACTATCAGCGGAGCGGATGGTGGTACGAAAGTATGGAAAGTGACTTCACCTGCAGAGACTTGCGAACAGAGTGGTTCACTCTCTGGTTCCAACTATGTTTGCGACCTGACGAATAACGGTGCTGACGAGTATGTTGCTGTCAATATAAATGCCAA
>DEJD01000114.1:3039-10582 GCA_002353215.1 Prevotellaceae bacterium UBA2757 | reverse complement strand
GACATTGAGTTTGTTATTATCGTTCCTGAAAACAACCGATATACAGCACAGGCACAACGTCTTGCCGATGCCCACAGTGCAAAGGAAGGCATGAAATGCATTGTGGTAAGAGCCGACCAGATATATAACGAATTTTCTTCCGGCACACCTGACGCAACCGCCTACCGCCGTTTCATGAAGATGTTGTACGACAAAGCTAAGAGCAATACATCCCTCTCTGCCCCTCGCAACCTCCTGCTCTTCGGAGCCTGCTACTGGGACAACCGGTTGCTCACCTCGGAGATGAAAGGCAAATCGCAGTCAGACCTGTTGCTTTCCTACGAGTCGGACAACAGTTGGTCTATGATCGACAGCTATATCTGCGAGGAATACTACGGACTGCTCGAAGACGGCAGTGGTGCCAACCATCTGAAGGAACGTTCTCAGATAGGTATTGGACGTATTCCTGTGGAAAACCTGACCACAGCCACCGATGTAGTCAACAAACTCATCAGATATATAAATAATGAGGAACAGGGTTCTTGGAAGAACACTATCTGTTTCATGGGCGACGACGGAGACAGGAACATACACATGGAGGATGCCCGTCAGGTGATTAAGTCGCTCGAAACCAAATACCCTAACTTCATTTATCAGAAGATATTCTGGGACAGATACCAACGAGTTCAGACTGCCACAGGCAACACCTATCCTGAGGTTGTCAAAATGATAGACCAGACGATGCAGGATGGAGCACTGATTATGAACTTCACAGGACACGGTTCTGCAGTTCAGCTCTCCCACGAAGCACTTATCAAGACAGAGAACTTCCAGAAGTGGTCATCTAAGAAACTGCCACTTTGGTTTACAGCTGCCTGCGACGTAACACCATTCGACATGAATAAGGTGAACCAGGGAACAGAAGCCTTGTACAACAAGAAAGGTGCAGCAATGGGATTTGTGGGTACTGCCCGTACTGTGTATTCAACCCAGAACCGCGTCATCAACCGCTACTTCATGAATTATGTACTGGGAAAGAACTCAGCAGGTCGTCGCTACACAATTGGCGAAGCACTCACCCTTGCCAAAGGCGACATCGCAACAACAAAAAATGCAACTACACGCGACTTGCTCAACAAAACCCATTATGTACTTATTGGCGACCCTGCAATCACACTGGCTGCCCCTAACTACACAATCAAGGTAGATAAGATAAACGGCACTGAAGTCAGCAGTACCAATCCTCCTACTATCAGCGCTGGAAATGTAGTCACAGTAAGCGGACATATCGAAGACATAACCGGAAAACCCGTCAACGACTACAACGGAACTGTTTCTCCTACTGTCTTCGACAACATAGAGAAAATCACCTGTCTGAACAACTCTCAAGCCGACACTGCCTTCGTTTACCAGGATCGCACACGAAAACTCTTCATCGGTTCCGAAAACGTTCAGAACGGACAGTTCAGTTTCTCCTTCCCAGTGCCGCTCGACATCAACTACAGCAACCTCAACGGACTCATAAGCCTGTATGCAACCAACGGAACATACGAAGCTCATGGCAGCAATACCGACTTCCTCATTGGCGGAACCGGTTCATATGATGAAGGTGGCGAAGGTCCTGTAATCACTGCATGGCTCAACAGCGAAAACTTCGAGGACGGTGATGAAGTGAACGAAACTCCGTTCCTCTTCTGCACGCTCCACGACCCTAAAGGCATCAACACTACAGGCAACGGACTCGGTCACGACATTTGCATCATTATTGATAATAACGAACAGACAACCTACAACCTGAACAGTTACTTCAAACCGTCCACAGGCGGATATGCAGACGGAACAGTAGCCTTCAGCATACCGGAACTGGAAGACGGTGAACACACAATGATAATCCGTGCGTTCAACGTACTCAACCAGATGGGAACAAAGACCATACACTTCACAGTGGCACACGGTCAGAAGCCAGACATCGCCAACATACGCATCTTCGGGCCTGTTTACGACATAGCCAAGATACATGTTTATTCCAATCGCCGCGGCTCACTTATCAACGTGAACCTATGGATATATGATGTATATGGAAAACTGATGTATCAGCAATCGCACAGTGGTGAAGAGAACAACGACACATACTACGAATTTGAGTGGAACCTCACCAGCACAGTGGGTGTTGTACCTCCTGGCATATATGTAGCACGCGTCGGACTCTCCACTGTAGATGGTGAAGAAGACACTATTGGCAAGAAATTCCTTGTTGTAGGCAATAAAAAATAGAAAATTGAGTTTTATAATAAGGAAACCATAATTTCAGAAGATGAAACTAAGAATTATATATCTGCTGTTGTTCGTATTTTCCTTTGCAAATACATTTGCTCAGGACATAAAGAACCAGCTCAACCCCGTTTATTACGGAGTAACATCGCTTGCCATAGCTCCAGATGCCCGTGCAGGCGGTCTTGGTGATGTCGGTGCAGCAACCGATCCTGACGTAAACTCACAGTTCTGGAACCCGGCTAAGTATCCGTTCTGCATCAGCCGTGCTGGCATATCGCTCAACTACACTCCTTGGTTGCGTAAACTCGTCAACGACATCGACCTTGCCAACATCACAGGATACTTCCGACTTGGCGAATACAATGCCCTTTCTGCTTCTCTGCGCTACTTCTCTCTTGGAGAGGTTATCGCCACAGAAGACCTGACTGTCAAACCATATGAATTGGCAGTTGACGTAGCCTACTCTCGTATGTTGAGCGAAACATTCTCAGCAGCCGTAGCATTGCGTTATATCCGCAGCGACTTGGGTTGGAACGACAACGGAACCACTCCTGGCAATGCCTTTGCAGCTGACGTCGCTGTATATCACAATGGTTACCTGAATATGGGTCGTCGCGAATGCCAGATGGGTTGGGGTATCAACATCAGCAACATCGGTAGTAAGGTATCTTACGATAGCGGAAACACCAGTGAATTCATTCCTACCAACCTTCGTGTAGGTCTTTCATTCATGGTTCCGTTCGACGATTACAACACCTTGACTCTTGCAGCTGATGCCAACAAGCTCCTCGTGCCTACCCGTCCTACAATGGAACAGTACATCAAGGCTACAGGAGCTGACAAGGAAGACTATGCCGGTTATCGTGCCTGGCTCGAAGGCGAGGGCTACTATAACGTAGGTTCTATCTCTGGTATCTTCAAGTCCTTCAGCGATGCTCCAGGCGGTTTCAAAGAGGAATTGCAGGAAATCCAATGGTCTGTCGGTGCCGAATACTCATACAACAACCAGTTTTTCGTTCGTGCCGGTTACCACTACGAACACCCGAACAAGGGAAACCGTAAATACTTCACTGTAGGTGCCGGATTCAAGATGTCTGTCTTCGCTATAGATGCCGGTTATGTGATTTCTACAGCACAATCTAACCCACTCGACCAGACACTCCGTCTGTCACTTTCATTCGACATGGACGGCATTCGCGATCTTCTCGGAAAACGCAGATAACACTCTTCAACTATGCGCATCGGATTTGGCTACGACGTACACCAGCTCGTCACAGGTCGCCCACTCTTTCTTGGCGGCATCGAAATTCCCCACACCCACGGGCTGTTGGGACATAGCGATGCCGATGTACTCATCCATGCTATATGCGACGCCATACTCGGAGCTGCCAACATGCGCGACATAGGTTACCACTTTCCTCCTGTAAAGGGTAACGAATTTGAGAATATCGACTCCAAGATACTCTTGCAGAAAACAATCAGTCTTATAGCAGAGAAGGGATACACTGTTGGGAATATAGATGCAACAGTTTGTGCTGAACAACCAAAACTGAATCCTCATATTCCAGCTATGCAACAGACCCTTGCCCATTGCATGAATATAGACCCAGATTGTGTATCAATCAAGGCCACAACAACTGAGACTCTCGGTTTTACAGGCAGAAAAGAAGGAATCAGCGCCTATGCAGTAGTGCTGATTGAGAAAAAAGCCTGATTTATCTTCCACACAAATTCTTAAAATTACAATACTCGCAGTTTTTGGCTACCTGAGTAGCTGAAAACTCTGTGTCTGGATTGAATATCCTTTCCACAGTTTCTATCAGCATTTGGTGGTATTTCTCCTTGTATTGTGACTTGAAATCAGAAATCTCCTCCTTGTCGATTTTCACAGCAGCCTCCCTCGCAGCAGCAGACTGCTTCACATACATCAGTTGCGGATAGACCGATTTCTTTTCGCCCTGTTCCGTCAGCACATCACAATAATACAGAGCCTGCAATATATGATATGCACGCGAAGCCTTGTTGCCGTCGAAAAGCGAATCAATATCCTTAGCAGTCTGCGGATGTACACTTGTCTTGTAGTCGATGACACAGAGTCTGTCGTCACTTGTCACCTGACTGCGGTCTATGATACCACCTATGCGCACTTTGTGTTCCCCCACCTGCACAATAGTATATACAGGATGCTCCAGACCATTGAGTCGGAACGGACAGGTCTGTGCATCATACAGCAACTGGCGTTTTACATACTGAATGAGCACATGACGGTTGAGCAACTGATGACCGTTATAGCTGGGTTCTGCACCTCCAAGTTTCGTCTTGAACACATATTTCTTGAAAGCATAATCCACAGCTCTTTCGATCATCCGGCTATCCTTGGCTTTCTTTTCCAATTCAATGCTCTGCAATTGTCTTCCAACCATCGGACGGTATATATTCTCCATACACTCATGGAAAAGAGTACCGAAAGTAGCATCATCGATATCCATATCGTCCATATCATCCACAATTTGCAGTTCAGCAACATAATGCAAGAAGAATCTTCGCGGGCAACTGATAAACTCGTTAATAGCTGACGGACTCAGTGTCATCAGTTTTCCGTTGTGTGCTTCGCTATATTCTTTATCATACTTAGTATCGAACCTCCTGCAAATCTTCTCCAACACCTCCTTGCCTCCCTTAATATCGAGCTGCTTCAATGGTTTCATCTCGTTTCCAGCAGAAAGAGTTGTATGTGTAATCTTCACATCCGGTGCGAACAGCTGTCCCTTTTCCAGTTGCAGTTGGAGGAGAAAACGCGACATCTCGCCTTTGTTTATTCCATCCGTAGAGGTGTTATATACAAACGTTACGTTCTTCGCTCTCTGAATCAGCCTGTAGAAATAATATGCATACAGAGCGTTCTGTCGTTCTATAGTTGTCATTCCGTAAGCATCTCTCAGAGTATAAGGAATAAACGAATTGTTCACATGTATCCTCGGAATCTGTCCTTCGTTTACCGAAAGCATTATGATATTATCGAAATCCAGGTTTCGTGTTTCCAGCAGTCCCATCACCTGTAGTCCTACGGCTGGTTCTCCATGGAATGGTATTGTTCTGCTTCGCAATATATTAAGCAGGAGTCTGCCAAACATATCAAATGTAAAACCGTCAATCTCTCCTATCAGTGATTTAAGTCTGTTCAGTGTCGTAAAAGTTTCATATACAGCTTCTATAGCCAAGGTATCAGTCAGCACCTTCAGTCCCTCCACTACCCCAACCATAAAATCTGCAAGTTCCTCTACTGAAACAATCTTAGGAAACAGATTTTCCACTCCCAGCTCCTGCAGATATGCATCTGTCGGGAAACGCATTCCCTGGCGGTTCATCTGTGCCAGAGCCTGAGTAGCAGCACCCTCCGTCAGCAGAGCAGCATAGGGATGTCGCAACAGAGTGGCAACGGCTGAATAGCGCCAATTACCCGACTTTGTCCTGCCATGAATCTGCACATCTGCGAGTGCAGCCATAAGACTGTATATCGGAGTATTCATGAGCGGGTAACCCATCGTGACATTCATCTCGCCCAGTCCCTTTACAGCAGAAAGAGAATGGAGCACCGAACCCAGCACCTTCTCATTACACAGCACGATAGCGGTCTGTATGCCATACTCCGGAGCAGAATTGCTTGCCACGTAACGGCAACCAGCATCTTCAGTGGCAGAAGCCACGAATTTTATTGTTTTGCCCTCTGCCCGCATATTGTCGTAGTAATCCCTGTCGGCAAAGCGGTTTGGGAACATCCTCATATTATCCCTCACAAACATACCTGCATCCGATTCCAGATAGGCATTATCATAATCCCAATAGAAATACGATGCGAACTCCCCCTTTACGGATTTGAAAAGTCGTCGTTCTGTTTCGTTCAGCACTCCGAAGCCCACAAAACAATAAGAGTAATCCTTGTCGTTTGCTCCGTTCGAAAAACTCTTGACATTCTCCACAGCCTCACGTTTCATCATTCCCTTATATGCCCATCCCTTAGCCTTCAGCCGTTTGCGAAACTCCTCATACACCTTGTACAGATATTTCCATACCGACTGAAACTCCTTCTGCAATTCTGAGTCGCGACTTTCCTTTCGCCGCATTACATTGAAGAACTGCAGGATAGCCTCACGCTGATTCTCATCCAGATAATCATAAGTGGTCAGGTCGTCCAAGTCCTCGATATTCTGGAACACAGCTTTGGCATCCACCATATTATTATCGATATCCTCAAAATCGCTCAATAGCAGTTCGCCCCATGCATAAAAACGGTCCAGTCCTTCGTCACTACCAGTCACTGCCTTATAAGCCTCATACAGTTCAGCTACAAGGAACACAGGATCTGCAACTATCAGATCGCTCACCTGCTTAAACAGATCGTCTATAGTCAGATACTGAGGCACCATTATCGGTCTGTCGGTGGCATGAGTCATCAGCCATCTGTTCATAAACAGACCGGCACGTTTATTCGGGAACACTACCCTTACCTTAGCGTAGTTGCCCCCGAACAGTTCATACATGTCATCAGCTACAAGTTGCAGGAAGGTTTGCATAGTTAGGAGTTAGGAGTTACAAAAGTAGATATTTTTCTTAAAGCGACCAACTCTCATCGAGTTAAAAAATGTATTTACTGAGTATTTATAGTTAATAATGTGTACCTTTGCAGCCGATTTTTAAAAACGAAGCGGATGATAACAATAAGTGACCTCGCCATTCAATTTGGTAAAAGAGTATTATACAAGGACGTAAACATTAAGTTCACCAACGGAAACATCTATGGTGTGATCGGTGCTAACGGTGCCGGCAAGAGTACCCTGCTGAAGGCTATCAGCGGCGAACTGGAGCCTACGAAGGGAACCATCACCCTGGGACCCGGCGAACGACTGAGCGTTCTGTCACAGGATCACTTTAAGTTTGACGACTGCACAGTCATCAACACAGTAATGATGGGACACAGCGTGCTGTGGGACATCATTCAGGAGAAGGATGCACTCTATGCAAAGGAAAACTTCACTGACGAAGACGGCATTCGTGCCGCAGAACTCGAAGAGAAGTTCGCAGAACTCGACGGTTGGAATGCAGAGAGTGATGCAGCCCAGCTCCTCTCTGGTCTTGGCATCAAGGAAGACCTCCACTATAAGATGATGTCGGAACTGACAGGTAAGGAGAAGGTGCGCGTCATGTTGGCTCAAGCCCTCTATGGCAACCCCGACAACCTGTTGCTCGACGAGCCTACCAACGACCTCGACCTCGACACAGTTGAGTGGCT
>DEJD01000114.1:0-2990 GCA_002353215.1 Prevotellaceae bacterium UBA2757 | reverse complement strand
ACCGTAGATATCGACTTCGGTAAAGTCAATATGTTTGCCGGCAACTACTCATTCTGGTACCAGTCGTCTCAGCTCGCTCTGAAACAGGCACAGAACCAGAAGGCAAAGGCGGAGGAAAAGAAACGCGAACTCGAAGAGTTCATCCGCCGGTTCAGTGCCAATGCAGCCAAGAGCAAGCAGACCACTTCGCGCAAGAAGATGCTGGAGAAACTCAACATTGCAGACATCCAGCCATCAACACGTAAATACCCTGGCATCATATTCCAGATGGAACGTGAGGCAGGCAACCAGATACTCGAAGTAGAAGGACTCACAGCCATCGAACCCGACGGCACAGTACTGTTCAAAGACCTCAGCTTCGTCATCGAGAAGGGACAGAAGACCGTTTTCCTCAGTCACAACCCACGAGCTATGACTGCCCTCTTCGAAATCATCAACGGCAACCGCGAACCCCAGGCGGGCACATACAAGTGGGGAGTAACCATCACCACAGCCTACCTGCCAGTTGACAATACAGAATTCTTCAAGTCCGACAAGAACCTCGTTGAATGGCTCAGCCAGTATGGCGAAGGCAACGACGTATTCTTCAAGGGTTACCTGGGCAGAATGCTCTTCTCAGGCGAAGAAGTGCTGAAGAAGGTGAACGTGCTCTCCGGAGGTGAAAAGATGCGTTGTATGATAGCCCGTATGCAGTTGAAAAATGCCAACTGTCTCATACTCGACACTCCTACCAACCACCTCGACCTCGAAAGCATCCAGGCATTCAACAACAACCTGAAACAGTTCAAAGGCAATATCCTCTTCGCCAGCCACGACCACGAATTCATTCAGACAGTGGCAGACCGCATCATCGAACTCGGTCCGAAGGGAAGCATCGACAAACTCATGGAGTACGACGACTACATCCACGATGATGCCATCAAAGAACTCAGAGCAAAACTGTATTAATAATGCATAATTCATAATGCATAATGCATAATTGGCGCCCAATAAGCTCCATTTTTCATTTTTCATTTTTAATTATCAATTATCAATTGTCAATTATCAATTAATGAAAACCTTCCTTCTCTGCGCAATAATCATCGCTCTCTGCATCCTCATGCTGAGCGTACGAATACTGTTCAAGAAAAACGGACAATTCGTCAAGACCCACGTTTCGCAGAGCAAGGCAATGCGCGAACGCGGAATCGGTTGCGTGCAGGGTCAGGACTTTGCCGAGCGGCACAAGAAAAAAAGAATAAAAGAGTATTAACCAAAACGAGAACTAAATAACAATGAAAAAACTACTATTTGCATTTGCAGCAGCTGCCATGATGGTAGCATGTGGCAACAACGACTCCAACAGCGCAGCTGAAGAGTCAGCATCAGAACAGCAGACAGTCAAGGGTGGCGAACTCAAAATCGCATTCGTGCTCATCGACACCCTCACCAGCCAGTACGAACTCTACAAGGAAGCAAGCGATGCATTCCAGCAGAAGCAGGCAAATGCCGAGGCTACTATCAACGCCAAGGGCAAGAGTTTTGCATCACAGGTACAGGAATTCCAGCGCAAAGTGCAGAACAACCAGCTCACACAGCAGCAGTTTGAAAGCGAGCAGGCTCGTCTGCAGAAAGTACAGCAGGACATCGAAGCCCTCCAGGCTCGTCTCTCTCAGTCACTTCAGGAAGAATATGCAAAAGAACTCCAGTCGCTCACTGACACCATCCAGAACTTCATGAAGTCATATGCAAAAGAGAAAGGCTACGACTTCATCCTCTGTAAATCTTCCGGTATCGACAATGTCCTCTACGGCAATCCTAAGTACGACATCACCACTTCAGTAGTAAACGCCCTCAACAAGCGCTACGCAAAGGAAAAGAAGACAACAGCAAAGGAAGAAAAGAAATAACGGAAACGAAAACAGAAAAATGAGCTGACCAGGCAAACGCCCAGTCAGTTCATTTTTCATTTTTAATTCTGCATTTTTAATTTTTCATTCTTCATTAGTTCTTCTCAAATTCATATACAAGTAGCAGTGCTGAAGAAAAATAGTTGATTGGGAGAGGACCTACTTCCTCACCAAATACTACGGATTCTGATACACACACCGCCCGAAAGCCACTGATTAGCTTTCGGGCGATGATTTATTAGGTAAACGGAATCCGCTTCGTTTGTTTAGGAGTTAAAGAAGTTAGAGACGAGACTGTCGAGGGGCGAGAGTCAATAATCTATAACCACTAACCGTTACAAGTCTCTAACCGCTAACCATAATAAAAATTGTACGTAAACCAGCGGAATCTATAAAATTATGGCGGATTCCGCTGGTTTGAGTACATTATTCGTTCTTATGCTAAAGGAACAAGTCTTCTAAGCATACTTCATTCTGAATTTCCTTGAAATAGGCATTGTGTGCAAGACCATCTGTTGTGATCATGATATTATGCACAGCTTTTGGGGTCTTGGATACCTCTTTAAAGATATTCTTCCTGTTGTTCAAGTCCTCTTGGTAAGATTCCGAAATAGTAAACTTACCCTCATGGTACTTCATTTCACAGAGGTCGATAATACCGTCATTTCGGTCTATCAATAAATCAACCTGGCAACCTTCCTTTTTCCTCTTACCTTTTGCCACTGCAGGTTCTTCATCCTCCTTTTTCTTCTTGGGAATGTATCGCCATGCGTATTCCTCTGTCAGAATTCCGCTAATACCAAGTTTCTGTTTTATCTGGTCAGTATGACAGAGGCAGACGCGCTCGAAGGCACGGCCACACCAGTTGTAATATCGGGGCGTTCCCTCCGTCGCCTGCCAGAAATTTATGCCGTGCCGTTTTCCATTGATATACTCATAATAGAAGAGTGTGTAATGGTCGATGAGTTGAAATATCTCATCCTTTGTTTGTTTGCCAATGACGGAGTAACCACGGATGAAACCACACCATTCCAAATCGTTCAACAGGTCTGTCAGTTTTCCATTATCTTCCAATCCTCCTTCCTCAATAAGCTCCAGTCT
>DEJD01000054.1:14080-14403 GCA_002353215.1 Prevotellaceae bacterium UBA2757 | reverse complement strand
ACGTCGCGTGGTACGAGGTTACCGAATGCCGGGTAACGGCGCTCGAGGTAGTAGTCGCGGTCTTCCTCTGGGATTTCATATCCTTGTTTTGTACCTGCCTGCAGAGCCTTTGCATCTTCGAGTTTCTTTGGAACCCAGATACGTCCGTCGTTACGGAGTGACTCTGACATAAGGGTAAGTTTTGACTGTTTGTCGCCATGAACAGGAATACATGTAGGGTGAATCTGTACGTAGCATGGGTTTGCGAAGTATGCACCCTTGCGGTAGCATGACATTGCTGCGCTGACGTTACAGCCCATTGCGTTGGTAGAGAGGAAGTATGT
>DEJD01000054.1:9529-14047 GCA_002353215.1 Prevotellaceae bacterium UBA2757 | reverse complement strand
GTTACGAGGTTCTTGGCGATGATACCGCGAGCACGTCCGTCGATGATGACTACGTCGAGCATTTCATAACGAGTGTAGAGCTGTACCTTGCCTGCGTTTACCTGACAAGAGAGGGCTGAGTAGGCTCCGAGAAGAAGCTGCTGACCGGTCTGTCCCTTTGCATAGAATGTACGGCTTACCTGTGCTCCACCGAAGGAACGGTTAGCGAGTGTGCCACCATATTCACGTGCGAATGGAACTCCCTGAGCCACGCACTGGTCGATGATGGAGTTGCTGACTTCTGCCAGACGATATACGTTTGCTTCGCGAGCACGGTAGTCACCACCCTTCACTGTGTCGTAGAAGAGGCGATATACTGAGTCACCGTCGTTCTGGTAGTTCTTTGCTGCATTGATACCTCCCTGTGCTGCGATAGAGTGTGCACGGCGTGGAGAGTCCTGAATGCAGAAGTTCTTTACGTTAAAGCCCATTTCTGCCAATGAAGCGGCTGCACTGGCACCTGCCAGACCTGTACCAACTACAATAACATCGAGCTTAAGCTTATTCTTTGGGTTTACCAAACGCTGATGTGCCTTATAGTTCGACCATTTCTCAGCAACTGGTCCCTCAGGTATTTTTGAATCTAACTTTGTTGTCATAATTGTGTGTTTTTAATTGATTAGAATGCCATTTCAAATGGAACTACTCTGCCGTCGAGGCCGCCAAGGCAGTCAGGACATAATGCAAATGCAAGAGCAACGATGAGGAACATTGCCATGACGATAGTAGCCCAAACCTGGCTGATGCATTTCCAACGGTTGAACCATACGTGTCCGCTCCAACCAAGTGTCTGAACTGAAGACCAGATGCCGTGAGTGAGGTGGAACCAGATAGCACAAAGCCATATTACATAGAGAACTACGAAGATAGGATTTGAGAATGTGTACTTAATCCACTCGAATCCGTCGGTAGGAGAAGCAATTGTGCTTGTGGTGCCTGCCAATTCGGCAAACATCATGTTGTACCAGAAGTTGAAGAGGTGGAGAGCCAGACCGAGTACGATGATTACACCGAGTGCAAACATGTTCTGACTTGCCCACTCTACCTTCTCAGGTGTGTCGGTCTTGTCGTAGCGGTTGTTGCCACGAGCCTTACGGTTTTGGATTGTTAGGATGAAGGCGTAGATGATGTGAATGACAACGAGTGCACCCAATCCGGCAGTAGCTGCAAGAGCATACCAGTTGGAGCCGAGCAATTCACAAATCTGGTTGTACGCCTCGGCACTGAACAGTGCCACTACGTTCATGCATGCATGGAACGTCAGGAAGAGCACAAGTGCCAAGCCTGTTACAGACATGACTACTTTTCTTCCGATTGAAGAGTTACATAACCACATAAAATGTTGAATTTTAATAATTAATATTTAGTTTGTTTTTTATGTTTACAAATGGAGTAACGGATAATTTGTCAAATGAAAAATTGACGAGTACATCCAAAAGTGTGCAAAAATAATTTTTTTGTTTTACTATTCCAAATGAAAAGAAAGAAAATGCTGAGAAACGTCTTAATTTCTCAGCATCTGCATGAAGTATGACTTTATTTCGTTTATTTTACTTTGCGATTCCATCGGGAAAAATTGTTTAATGGTTGCATCGAAGGCCTCTTCTGCTTTTGCCCGCATCATTGCCTTGCCTGCACGCAATCCCGAGGAGAGTTCGGTCTTGGGCAACAGCTGCCGGTTGAAGTTTCCGTCGCTCATTGTATAGGTGTGTTCAGAAGACTGATTTTTTATTCGTCTTCGCTCAGAATAATCTTAGCTCTGCCGCCCTTCACCGGTTTGGCATCGATTTCCTCTACGTTGATAGGCACCTGTTTCTTGATGCTCTGGTCGAGCGAGATGAGGGTTTCGGTAGAATCTACACCATGAATGCCCTGAATCTTACGGTTCAGCAGTTCCATGAGTTGTTCGTTGTCGCGTGCATAGAGCTTAATCATCATTGTGTAGGGACCGGTAGTGTAGTGGCACTCCACTACTTCGGGAATGAGTTTCAGTTCGTCAACCACGCGTGCATACATCGAACCTTTCTCCAGTTTGATGCCCACATAGGTACATGTCTTGTAGCCCAGACTTTTAGGACTGATATGGTAGCCGGAACCGGTGATTACGTTCATATCAATCAGTCGCTGCACGCGCTGATGGATAGCCGCACGAGATACTCCACATACTGCGGCTACGTCTTTGAATGGGATACGTGCATTACTGGAGATAATCTCCATTATCTGCTTGTCAAGTTTGTCAATCTTTTCCATAGCATTAATTACAATTTGTCAGCAAAGTTAGACATTTCTGTTTTAAAGTGAAAAGAAAAACATAAAAATTATGACAATGCAGTCGAAAAAACTGACAATCTAACAAAAAAAAAATTGCCCCAAGCATATTCACATATACTTGAGGCCTATTAAATACGATAAATTAATAATAACTATGTATTTAATGATGGAGTTATGAAAAAGAATTTTACTTTCTTTGTTTTCTGAAGGCTCGTGGTGACATACCAGCTTCGTGCTTAAACAGTCTTGTGAAGTGTTGTGGATATTTAAACCCGAGCCATTCCGAGATTTCATTAATTGGCTTATCGGTAGCTGCCAACAGCTGTTTTGCAGCTTCGATGATTTTGTATTGTATGTATTTCTTAATGTTTACACCGGTTTCCTTCTTGATGATATCGCTGAAATAACCAGGGGAAGTGTGAGCCAAGTCAGCAAAATAACTGATTGTCGGAACTCCCATCTGCTTTGCCGTTCCATTGTTGAAATACAAACTGATGTTCTGCAGAAACTGCTGTGCAATCAGGTAATTCTGGTTATGTCGGTTGTTGAACTGTCTGTCGTAGAAGCGCAGGCAATAGTCCAAGACAAGTTTTACCTGATCGGTCAGTATGTGCAGTGTGTTTCTATCCTCTTCACCTTGCAACTCATCATAAATTCTTTTGAAAATCGCAAGAATTATATCTTTCTCATTCTCGCCCAACAACAACGACTCTTCGTGGTTATACTGGAAGAATGTGTATTCGCTAAAATGCCTTCCAAATGTCGAAGCAGCTATCAGGTCGGAAGAAAAGAACAGACCGATTATCTGTTTGTAGCCCTTCAGTTCGGAGATTATATCGCGCACTGTACTACCTGGAGCCAACATCGTCATATCAGCTGCCGCTTCTTCATTCTGCCCCTTTTTCAACTGTACCAGTTCCTCATTAGGAACCTTTACATAGACAGCATAAAAACCTAACTGGGTTTCATCTGCTTTAGGCGATACAGGCTTAGATGTTACATCAATCAATGATACCTGCCGGCACTTCGAATCAATTTGAAATAATTGGTTTAAATCCTCAATGGTATCAATCTTAAAATATCTCTCCCTCTCCATTTTGGTTTTATAATTTACCACAAAAATAGACATTCCTATTTTATATCTCAAAAAAAATTTAGAAGAAAAATGTTCTAACCATTAAAAAATCAGTGGTATTGGTAAGTTAACATATTAAATGTATAATTTCCTCCCTAACAATCAGAGTTTCGTTAACAATTTTTCTATGCTGCCGACAATTTGAGAATAGGCAGGACTTTCACGGAAATCGGTATTCCGATGCACCATTGTTTCTACAGGACATTGTGAATGCTGATAACATGCCAGTTCGTTGTCCATTTGTTGTTTTTTTCCTCCGGCAAGATGTTTGATTTCCTTTTCGCGTTCGCGTCGCAGGATGTTACACACAGGATCGAGCACAGCCCCCAACACATTATCGAGCAGATGATGTCCCTGAATGTACATATAGGTGTTTTGCGGATTGACTCCAAGCTGAGCCAGTTCTTCCTTTAACGGGCGCAAGGTACCCTTGGCTTCAGGATAGTGGCGCTGCATCCATGCCACCTTTCGGTTCACCTGATGACGCGTACGTTCTATAGCCTCGTCGGGATTAAACACGTTCACCCTTTCTACACTTATTATATTATTAAGGGTGTTAAGTGGCATTTCGGAGAATCGTGTCTGACGATAGAGCCATATTGCCCAGACGAACAACTCATATATAGCCTCAGAGTATTTGAGCAGATATGCTTCAAAATCGAACACATTACGGTCGTTCAATGTAGCCATCACGCATACGTTATGAAGCGAAGGCGCATAGCACTGAAGACTTTCGATGCTGTAAGCATAGGTGTGGATAACATAGGGATTATTCAACATTGCCTGTGAGGAATTAGTTCTTCCCTGCAGCAGATAGTCCAGGTCGGCATCGACACAGGCAATCATATACTGCCCCAGGTGTTGCCCCAAGGTGTTCATAAGCACGCTCTTCTTGCCTCTTGACAGATTATTGCGCGAGGGTAGCATGACCTCAAACTCGCGATCGTCATTTTCGAAGTCGTCCAACACATTACGCCAGAAGAATATGTCATCATAACTCTCAACGTATGCTATGATGCGCTTCCGACGCCGTTTCTGCAGTTGGTTGGCTGCCTGAAAATAACGGCTATTCA
>DEJD01000054.1:8520-9474 GCA_002353215.1 Prevotellaceae bacterium UBA2757 | reverse complement strand
TTCACTTCGGTTACATTACCCATCCATCCGTCCATGATGAGTGCTGGCGAATGAGTAGAGAGTATTATCTGTGCGTTGGGGTTTATCTTCCGGATAAGTCCGATCAGTTTCTGCTGCCACTCGATATGAAGCGATATCTCCGGTTCGTCCATCAGCAGGGCATAGTGTTCGCGGTTTTCGACCAAGGCTGTAAGCAGAATCACGAGCATCTGTTTCTCTCCGCTTGAGAGCTGATAAGGAGTGATGATTTCACCGCGCTGGAAAAACTGTATCTCATTACTCTTGCGGTCTATCACCTTACCTGTGTCATGGAAAAGTTCATCGATGGTATCCTGAAACTCAGCCTTCGGAGCTCCTACCTGAGCAGCCTGCGACTGGTCAGCAGGATCACCCGATGTAAGCAGTTCGATGATACGGTTTCCGATATTAACCTGGTAATCCAGATAGCGCTTCTGCAGTTTATAAATTTGCCAGTCGAGTTCGGTAGTAACCCTCGAGTCGGAGAGTTTTTCGAGCAAATCGCTATGCAGGAGAGGACGGTCGAACGAACGTATCACGTCGAACCTTATGCTCGTTGCATCGGCTGGATACAATTCAATAGTAACGCCCTGCGCCACCTTGCCCGCACTGAGTTCTCCCTTGTCAATCATATCAAGCATAGAAGCAGAGTGGTTAATAATGGTACTCTTCCCTACTCCGTTAATGCCGCTCAGGATGTTCACATCGGGCTGCAACTGCCATGTAATATGCTTGCCTCCCTTCCATAGAGCTTCGATATCAATACTCTTGATGTACTGTGCTGTCTTTCCCATAAGTCAGATTTATTTGTGGCAAAGATAAAACTTTTACATTTTAACTTCTGCATTTTAGACAATAAAAAACTATCTTTGCAGAAGAATTCACAAAAAAACAGCCGACTTGTCACTTTCGCGTACATTATATAATATTATGACA
>DEJD01000054.1:6770-8460 GCA_002353215.1 Prevotellaceae bacterium UBA2757 | reverse complement strand
TGTTCGAGAAACTGCACTACTACGCATACGAAGAACAGGGACTGCGAACAGAAGCAGAACGGCAGTTGTACCGTATCAGGTTATGGTGTCCAAAAGTAATAGTGATTCACAGTGCAGAGGAATACCACAAAGCTGAAAAGACTGCTGACCATAAGACAGTAATGGTTATTGAGGATATTTCAGGAAAGAACGAGACCCTGTGGCAGTATATATTGGACTGCCCTCGCGCCCGAATCACCTTCGACATGCGTCATCGGGGACTTGTTCTCTTCGACACGAAACGGATAAAGCAAAATTACATACTATGAAAATATACACAAAAACCGGCGACAAGGGAACTACCAGTCTGGTAGGCGGTGAAAGGGCATCAAAATGCTGCGACCGCATAGAAAGCTACGGAACCATCGACGAACTGAACAGTGAGATAGGACTGCTCATCACTTATTGTACAGACCTGAAAGACATTGAAATGTTACGCTGCATACAGAATAAGTTGTTTGTTGTAGGCGGACATCTCGCCACAGACACGTCAAAGACCGCTATGAGAAGCAGTCTCATCGTTTCGCCAGAGGTAGTAACTGATATGGAAAAGGAAATAGACCGCATAGACAGCTTGCTTTCACCTCTCAAGGTGTTCATCCTGCCTGGAGGCAGTCGTGCAGCTGCTGTTTGCAATGTATGCCGAACAATATGCCGCAGAGCTGAACGCTGCATCATACGTCTGACGGAGGGCGGCGGAAATGTAGATGAGAATGTACTGGCATATGTAAACCGACTGAGCGATTACTTTTTCCTGCTCGCCAGAAAACTAAATCAAGACAACAAAATAGAAGATATTATTTGGAAGGAATAATAATAATTTGTACCTTCGCGCGCCTTTCAAGAAGAGGAACAGGCGAACAATGGAATTATAAACACTTAAAATATATTTTCTATTATGTATTGGACACTTGAACTTGCTACAAACTTGGAGGATGCTCCATGGCCAGCAACCAAAGAAGAACTCATCGACTATGCGACCCGTTCGGGAGCTCCACTTGAGGTCATCGAGAACCTTGAGGAAATTGAAGATGAAGGAGATGTTTACGAATCAATCGAAGAAATCTGGCCAGACTATCCATCAAAAGAAGATTTCCTCTGGGACGAGGAAGAATATTAAAAAAACAAAGCGATGTGGAACTAACCGCATCGCTTTTATTTTACCTAAGGCAAAGAATTCTTATCTGTCTTTATACATACTTTCGTAGTACTTTTCATATTCACCAGAGGTGATGTTATTGAGCCACTCCTCGTTGTCAAGATACCAACGAACAGTTTTCTCGATACCTTCCTCAAACTGAAGTGACGGTTCCCAACCGAGTTCTTTCTGTAGTTTTCTGGAGTCGATGGCATAACGTGCATCATGTCCAAGTCGGTCAGTCACATAGGTAATAAGGTCAAGATCTTCACCTTCTTTTCTACCCAGCAGACGGTCAACCGTTTTAATGACCACTTTGATGATATCAATATTCTTCCACTCGTTGAAACCGCCAATATTGTATGTCTCAGCAATCTTTCCATTGTGGAAAATTGTGTCGATAGCGCGTGCATGATCTACAACGTAGAGCCAGTCGCGCACATTCTCACCCTTACCATAAACAGGCAGCGGCTTGCGATTGCGGATATTGTTGATGAACAGAGGTATCAGTTT
>DEJD01000054.1:0-6755 GCA_002353215.1 Prevotellaceae bacterium UBA2757 | reverse complement strand
TTGTTTGAACAGTTAGTGACTATGGTAGGCATGCCATAAGTATCGTGGAAGGCACGAACGAAATGGTCGCTGGACGCCTTGCTGGCAGAATATGGAGAATGAGGATTGTACTTTGTTGTCTCAAGGAAGAAATCCTTACCATAAGCATGATGATGCTCAGAAGATGATGCTGTTGTAGTAAAAGGAGACTCTATGCCTTCCGGATTGGTCAGCTCCAATGCTCCATATACCTCATCGGTAGAAATGTGGTAGAAACGCTTGCCTTCATATTTCTCAGGAAGACTCTCCCAATATAGTTTTGCTGCCTGAAGGAGAGACAACGTACCCATCACGTTTGTACGGGCAAAAGTAAATGGGTCTTTAATACTACGATCCACATGACTCTCTGCNNTCTGCTGCAAGATGTATGATTCCATCGATGTTTTCGTCCTGCATAAGTTTATAGAAAGCATCAAAATCGCAAATATCCATCTTGACAAACTTATAGTTTGGTTTGTCTTCGATATCCTTCAGATTAGCAAGATTACCAGCATAAGTAAGTTTGTCGAGGTTGATAATCTTATACTCCGGATATTTATTCACGAAAAGACGAACTACATGACTGCCGATGAATCCGGCTCCACCTGTGATTACAATGTTACGTTTCATATGTGTTGATTTTTAAGTTCAAGAGGGGGTAATGGGGCTATGGGGTTAATGGGGCAAGAGGGGAAAGAGGGCGAGTGCTTTATTTTCGGCGGTTTCCATGATTTCGCGTTCTCCTGGTCCTTTGTCGTTTATGCCCAAAAGATGGAGTACACCATGAATAATGACTCGATGAAGTTCCTGCATATAATCGACTCCGAGTCCGGCTGCATTGGTGCGAACTGTATCGAGCGAGATGAACATATCACCGGAAATAGTATCAGAAATACCCATTTCAACGAGGTCGTCACAATAATCAAACGTTATTATGTCGGTGTAGTAATCATGCTGAAGATACTGACGATTGACTTCAAGGATCTTCTCGTCATTACAGAAGATATAAGCTATGTCACCAACAGACTTCCCATAAGACTGTGCTACGTTTTTTATCCAAGCACTTATGTCGCGACGCTTTATTGGCGGCATCTTCACGCCATCAGTTGTGTATGTAATCATTTTATGTCTATTTGCAGCACCTTCTCAATGATTGGTGCCATATCATAATATTTGTATTCCGCAAGACGACCTCCGAAGATAACATTCGGTTCCCGGTCAGCCAGGTCACGATATTTCTGAGCCAAACAATTGTTAGCCTCATCGTTTACAGGGTAATAAGGTTCCATTCCGTCCTGCCATTCGGTCGAGTATTCTTTTGAGATGACAGTGGCAGGAACGTCATACACCTCCTGTCCGAACATTTCAAAATGTTTATGTTCTATGATACGGGTATAGGGCACAGACGCCTCAGTATAATTCACTACAGCATTGCCCTGATAGTTCGGCTGCTTGAGGACTTCCTGTTCGAAACGGACTGTACGGTAATTAAGTTTTCCAAAACGGTATCCGTAAAATTCGTCAATCTTACCTGTGAAAACTATTTTGTCTGCAAGGTTCTCCCAATAACTGCGATTATCGAAGAAATCGACATTTACTTTTGTATCCACGCCAGAGAGAAGTCCGTCTATCAGCAGATTATAGCCACCGATAGGAATGCCCTGATACTTATCGTTGAAATAATTATTATCGAAAACAAAGCGCACGGGCAGACGCTTGATGATAAAAGCTGGAAGATCGGTGCACTTACGTCCCCACTGTTTTTCAGTATATCCCTTGATTAGTGTCTCATATATGTCACGCCCAATAAGCACAAGAGCTTGTTCCTCAAGATTGCGAGGTTCAGATACACCTGCAGCCTGCATTGTAGACAAAGCCTCCTGTCGCTGTTCTTCAATTTTTGCCTTTGCCTCCTCAGGTGTGGTGACTCCCCACATCTGATAGAAGGTATTCATGTTGAAAGGCAAATTAAAGAGTTTTCCACCATAATTTGCTACCGGAGAATTAGTATATCGGTTGAAGGGCACGATGGAATTGACAAAATTCCAAACTTCCTGATTTGAAGTATGGAAGATATGTGCACCATACTTATGTACATTAATTCCATCGATGGATTCGCAATAAACATTTCCACCAAGATGAGGACGCTTGTCGATGACAAGGCATTTTTTACCTGCTTTGGCAGCCTTGTAAGCAAACGTAGCTCCGAAGAGTCCAGAACCCACTATCAGATAGTCGTATGGTTTAGAAGATGACATAAATATGATTTTCGTGGCAAATATACGCATTTCTGATTAATTATTATTAACTTTGCACCATAAAATGAAAAGTCTTATAAACATAAGAAAAGGAGTCTATTCCAACGTCATTGCATTTGCGTGGAATATATTATTGGCGTACGCAGTATATGCAATATGCCGCATCGAATTCATCGCTGAAAACTGGCTAACATTCAAGAACTCCCTGTTTGAAAATAATTGGACAGACCTTGTGAAAGGCAGTCTGTTGTTCGACACATCAGCCATTCTGTACACCAACTGCCTGTACGCACTTCTTATGCTGATGCCCTTACCCCTTGCCCACAGTCAAGGATGGAGGAATATAGCGAAGTGGGTATTTATCATAGTAAACACCATATGCGCTGCAGCAAACGTAATAGACTCAGTGTATTTCCAATATACAGGCAGAAGAACAACAATGTCTGTTTTCAGTGAGTTTAGCAACGAAGGTAATTTAGGGAGTATTTTCCTTACAGAATTCATTCATCACTGGTATCTCGTTCTTTTTGTTGCACTTATAGCTTGTATTCTGTATTTCGTTTATGTCAACCCACAAAGCAAGATTGTACTAAACAGAAGACGAAGATACCTGGCTTTCTACCTTATTACAGGTTGTTATCTTCTGGCATACATACCACTTACCATATGCGGCATGAGAGGAGGAGCTACAACAGCCGTCAGACCAATTACTATAAGTAATGCAAACCAATACGTCAATCACCCTCAGGAGGCTGCCGTAATACTCAATACTCCATTCGCATTAATCCGCACGGCAAACAAAGCCCCATTTACTGTACCTGAATATATGGGTCAAGAGGAAATGGACGAGTTGTATAGTCCGTTACATAACGTAAATGCCAAAGAGATGAAAGAGCCACTTACAAATGTAGTGGTACTAATCGTTGAAAGTTTCGGGCGCGAATATATCGGAGCTTACAACGAACTGTTGGAAGACGGGAACTACAAAGGATATACTTCGTTTATAGACTCATTATACCAGCACTGCGTATCGTTTGACTATACATTTGCCAACGGCAGAAAAAGTATTGATGGGATGCCATCGATACTGAGCAGTATTCCGATGTTCGTAGAACCGTTTTTCCTAACCTCTGCATCACTTAATGACGTAAGCGGAATTGCCGGTGAATTAGGAAAAATCGGTTATCAGTCAGCTTTCTTCCATGGAGCAGAGAACGGTTCCATGGGATTTCAGGCATTTGCCCGTGCCACCGGGTTCCAAAACTATTATGGCAGAACGGAATATAATGAAGACCCACGTTTTGACGGTGACAAAGACTTCGACGGCACATGGGCTATATGGGACGAACCATTCCTGCAATACTATGCGACTAAGATGTCAGAGATGGAAGAACCATTCATGACTGCACTATTCACAGCCTCAAGTCACCACCCGTACACAGTGCCAGAAGAATACGGAACTGCCTTCCCCGACGAAGGTGACAACCCGATACATAAATGTATCAGATATACCGATATGGCTCTTAGGAAGTTCTTCGAAACTGCTAAGGCACAACCCTGGTATGAACATACATTATTCGTACTTACCAGTGACCACACAAACATCAGTGATCATGCGGAATACCAGACAGCATTAGGTCTGTATGGGGCGCCAATACTTTTCTTCGACCCTTCAGGCAGACTAAAGGCAGAACGCCGTCATGCCATTGCACAACAGATAGACATAATGCCTACAGTACTTAGTTTTGTAGGATATCCAAATCCATATATAGCTTTCGGATGCGACCTGCTGACAACACCCAATCAACAGACTTGGGCTATTAACTACAACAACGGAATATACCAATATATAGAGGGCGATTATGTCCTGATGTTTGACGGTACTAATGCAAAAGCACTGTACAACTACAAGAAAGACTGGATGCTGACTGAAGACCTGCAATCGGAGAATACAGAACTTACGACTCGTATGGAGAAACGAGTGAAAGCAATTATACAGAGCTATATGAGCCGAATGTGTAAAAACGAATTGGTGTATAAACAAACTGAGATGTAATGGAACTATCAATCGTATCACCCGTTTATCACGGAGAAAAGATGCTTACAGAACTGGTAAGCAGAATTCATAAGGCAATCAGTCCACTAACTGACGACTATGAGATTCTGTTGGTAAACGACTGCTCACCCGACAATTCATGGGAAAAGATTGTCGAGATATGCGCAAAGGACAAAAAGGTGAAAGGTCTTAACCTTAGTCGCAACTTCGGACAGCCCTATGCAATAACAGCGGGATTGACTTATTCGAGTGGAGAATATGTAGCTGTAATCGACTGCGACCTTCAGAACAAGCCCGAAGACCTGCCAGCTATGTATAAGAAAGCCTTAGAAGGTTACGATATAGTCAGTGCCAGAAGGGTTGTTCGAGACGACACATTCCTCAAACGTATGTCATCAGCTGTTTTTCACAAGGTATATGACTTCCTGAGCGGATTCCATACAGACAAAGCCATTGCAGAATTTGGCATTTACAGCAAGAAGATTGTCAAAGCATATTGCGACATACCAGAATATTCGCGTTCGTTTGTAGAATTAATCCACACATTAGGATTCAAGAAGAGTTCTGTAGATGTATATCATGATCATCGGCTTGAAGGAAAGAGTTCGTACAACTTGAGACGACTACTAAAACTCTCATACAATTCAATCATAAGTAACAGCAACCGTCCACTCCACCTTGCGGTAGGAATTGGTTTTACAATGTCACTACTCTCATTCTTGATGGCTATTTACAACATATTCGCAAAATATGCCGGGTGGAACGAGGTAGAGGGATATACTTCCACTATTTTCTCGATTTGGTTTGTAGGCGGAGTACTTCTTTTCATGATGGGCATCCTCGGACTCTACATTGGAAAAATTTTCGACCAAGTTAAAGGGCGTCCTATATTCACGGTAAGCGAAAAAATAAATTTTGAGTCATGATACTGTTTAACAAGCCATATTGTTCAGGACGCGAACTGAGTTATATTCAAGAAGTATGTCACTCCACAACGATGTCAGGCAATGGTGACTTCACCAAATTATGTCACGGGTTCTTTGAGAAACGTTACAACTTCCGCAAGTGTCTTTTATGTACATCGGGAACAGACGCACTGGAGATGTGTGCTATGCTATGCAACTTAAAACCCGGTGACGAGGTAATCGTTCCATCGTACACATTTGTATCCTCTGCTCTGGCTTTTTTACGCGAAGGGGCTTATGTACGATTTGCAGATAGCGGAAAGGACAACCCAAACATAACTGCAGATAACATACGTCCACTAATCAACGAAAAGACCCGTGTTATCGTCGTGGTTCACTATGCAGGTGTAGCTTGTGACATGGATGCAATCATGCAACTGGCAAATGAGCACAATCTTATTGTCGTAGAAGATGCAGCACAAGCTATTGACTCATATTACAAGGGCAAGCCACTCGGTGGAATCGGGCATTTAGCAGCATTCTCATTCCATGAGACCAAGAATATCAGTTGTGGTGAAGGCGGTATGTTGGTTGTAAACGACGAACGATTTGTCAGACGTGCAGAAATACTGTGGGAAAAGGGTACAAACCGAGCAGAATTCTACCGTGGAATGGTTAATAAATACGGTTGGTGCGACATGGGATCTTCATTCCTGCCTTCAGAACTGAATGCAGCTTTTCTTTGGGCACAATTGGAACAGATGGAGGACATTCAGAATAAACGCAAGCACATATGTGAAGAATACGACAAAGCTCTTAGAGGCAAAATTGGCAATGGAATAACAATACCCGACCTTCCAGATTATGCCACAAACAACTACCACATGTATTATCTGTTGTGTCCTTCGCTGAAAGTACGAACATCTCTGATGAACTATTTGAAGAATAATGGTGTGCAGACCACATTCCATTATCTGCCACTTCACTCAAGCAAATACTACGAAAATAAGCACGACGGACGTTCTCTTCCAAATTGCGACAGATATGCAGACACATTAGTTCGCTTACCCCTTTACTACGAACTAAATGATGAAGAAATAAGAAAAATCACGAAACTAATACTCAAATTCAAGTGAACAAGATTATAAATGCTATAAAGTGGTTTTTCAGTAACCCACGATGCGTGTTCTGGCTTGGTATGGCAATCACCTTACTCGCTACAGTCTTAGAAGTAGCACGAGGCAGAAATACTAATTATTTCGACTACCAGGACTCAACCAGAATGTTTTGGGAAGGACTCAGTCCATACAATCTGGAATATGCTCAAGCACATAGCATCTATTTTCTGTACTCTCCAGTTTTCAGTGTTATTTTCGCTCCAATTTTTTTTCTTCCATGGTGGTTAGGACCATTCGTCTGGAACGTAGGAAACTATTGTCTATTCTCACTTGCCATCAAAACTCTGCCACAACAGCTGAACAGATATAAGCACTGGATTTTTCTTTTCCTCCTATCTGT
>DEJD01000051.1:25648-26421 GCA_002353215.1 Prevotellaceae bacterium UBA2757 | reverse complement strand
TACACCTCTGGTTCTACAGGTGTGCCAAAGGGTTGTCAGCTGGAACACGGCAACCTCGTTTGCTTCTGCCATTGGTATCAGCGTTACTACGACCTCAAACCTGGCGATAAAGTTGCTGCTTACGCCAGCTATGGTTTCGATGCCTGCATGATGGATATGTATCCTGCCCTTACCACAGGTGCTACTGTAGTGATTGTTGGAGAGGACATTCGTCTGAACCTTCCTGACTTGAATAATTATTTCAATGAAGTGGGTGTGACTCATTCGTTTATGACAACACAGGTAGGATGCCAGTTTGCGATGAACTGCGATAATCATTCGCTGCATCACCTTTCTGTCGGAGGCGAGAAGATTCTGCCGCTTACCCCGCCAAAAGGTTATAAGCTTCATAATGGTTATGGACCTACCGAGTGTACCATATTTACAACTACATATCAGCAGACGGAGTTTGAGCAGAATGCTCCTATCGGCAAACCGCTAGACAATCTGCAGCTATACATTGTAGATAAGGATATGAACCGTCTTCCACTGGGAGCTGCCGGAGAGATGCTTGTGTCCGGTCCACAGGTGAGCCGAGGATACTTGAACCTGCCTGAAAAGACAGCCGAGACCTACATACAATGGAATGGCAAGCGCTGCTACCGCACAGGTGATGTGGTGCGCTATCTGGCAGACGGAAATATACAGTTTGTAGGACGTCGCGACGGACAGGTGAAGATTCGCGGTTTCCGCATCGAACTGAAAGAGGTAGAATCTGTGATTCGCGAATTCCC
>DEJD01000051.1:24538-25560 GCA_002353215.1 Prevotellaceae bacterium UBA2757 | reverse complement strand
TTCATCGGTAAGCAGAAACCTTCATACATGATTCCTGCTGCCACGATGCAGATTGACAACATTCCTCTTAACCAGAACCAGAAGGTTAACAAGAAAGCGTTGCCAACTCCTGTCGTTCAGGTCGCTGATCACAAGTATGTGGAGCCTGCAAACGATACTGAGAAACTCTTCTGCAATATCTTCTGCGAAGTATTGTCTATGGACAAGATTGGTGCTACCGACAACTTCTTCGAACTAGGCGGAACATCACTCATGGTGACAAAGGTTATTATCGAAGCCGACAAGGCGGGTCATCATGTGGCTTACGGTGATGTCTTCACACATGCTACTCCACGTCTGCTGGCTCAGCTTGTAACAGGTGAAACTCCAGTAGAGAACGATGACGACGAAGTAACTAACTTCGACTACTCAGGCATCAATGCCATTTTGCAGCAAAACAATGCGGAATCATTCCGTAAGGGTGAACTGCAAAAGTTAGGCAATGTGCTTCTTACTGGTGCTACCGGTTATCTGGGCATCCACGTTTTGCGCGAACTCATCGACTCTGATGCTCCTACTATCACATGTCTTGTGCGTGCTCAAGACCAGCCTGCAGCAGAAAGGCGATTGAAGAACTTGCTGTTCTACTATTTCGAAACATCGTTCAAGGAACTTTTCGGCACACGTCTCTTCGTTATTAACGGTGATGTGACACAGGATATGACAAGCATTATACCGGAAGGACATCCTATCATCAATACAGTCTTCAATTGCGCTGCCAATGTGAAACACTTCTCTAAAACTTCAGACATTGAAGATGTAAATATTGGTGGAGCACAACGTTGTGTGGAGTTCTGTCTGCAGACTGGTGCCAAACTGGCACATATCTCTACTACTTCCGTTGGCGAGATGTGGGTAATCCGTAATAACGGAGAAGAGATACCAAAACTTGACGAGCGCAAGTTCTGGTTCGGACAATTCCTCGACAACCGTTATATCCACTCCAAGTTCCTCGCAGAACGAATAGTTCTCGATGCTGTTGC
>DEJD01000051.1:23413-24453 GCA_002353215.1 Prevotellaceae bacterium UBA2757 | reverse complement strand
AACAGTTATATGGGACGACTCAAGGTATTCTCCACCCTCGGTTGCTGCCCTTACGACAGCTATGACGAAAGCATAGAAATGTCACCTATCAACGAGACGGCAAAGGCTGTGGTACTCCTTGCAACCACACCAAAGGAGTGTACAGTCTTCCAGCCATTCAACAACCACACGGAACTCCTTGGCGACATTCTTCAACTTTTGAGCAAGGTGGAAAGAAAAATAAACTTTGTGGAAAATGAGGAATTCGAGAAGGCTCTTGCCGAAGCCGGTCAAGACCAAGAAAAGGCAAAATTGCTCTCTGCAATGATGGCTTATCAGGATATGGCTCACGGACAGAAGGCTGTCTTCATAACTCGTGACAACCGATACACCTGCTCGATTCTGCATCGTCTCGGATTCCATTGGAGCGACACAGCTTGGGATTATATAGAGCGGATGCTTACAGCTATCAGCGGCTTTGGATACTTCGAATAAAGCTAACTCACTAAAAAGTCAAGGGTCGGGAATTCCCGACCCTTGATTATATCTGTTAACCGCAAAGATTAAATGTAGTATTCCACGAAGTTCACTACTCCATTCTTTATAGCCCATTTGGTGGCTTCGTAGGTAGTGTTCACATTTAGTTTTCTGAAGATATTCTTCTTGTGGGTAATGATGGTATGATTGCTTGAGCAGCGCTCGTTTGCTATCTCTTTTACTGTTTTACCAGCGGCAATGAGTTTCAAGATTTCTGTCTCAGTATGAGTCAGTTTATCCTGTTTATCAGCTTCTGCTTGCGAAGTAAGCAGGATGTTTGTTATCTGATGACCTAAATAGCGTTCGCCGCGAACTGCGCATTGTACAGCTGTCTGAATTTCCTGTGCGCTACTGTCTTTCAGCACCATACTGAACGACGGTTCTACACTGAGTCGTCTGATAAGACCTTCTGTAAGGTTGTCGGAAAACATAATCCAATGCACATGACTGAAACGCGAACTCATATTCAGGAGTTCGTCCGCATTGTGCATATCGAAAAGTGTCAAGTCAATGATTACG
The DNA here is from genome assembly GCA_002353215.1 of Prevotellaceae bacterium UBA2757. Next base: position 23,418 of record DEJD01000051.1, on the reverse strand, counting down.
ACAGC
>DEJD01000051.1:19087-23337 GCA_002353215.1 Prevotellaceae bacterium UBA2757 | reverse complement strand
TCATATTGAGATTTGTCGAGAGCCATTCTCACTACATAATGCATACCCAAACGAGTGATATCTTGATTATCAGCAAGTAAAATATTCATTTTCGACTCCAATTGGTCGGGATGAGGCGACTCGAACGCCCGACCCCTACGTCCCGAACGTAGTGCGCTACCAACTGCGCTACATCCCGTAAATAAAAGAATAGTCGGGATGACCAGACTCGAACTGGCGACCACACGCCCCCCAGACGTGTACGCTAACCAACTGCGCTACATCCCGTGTTTCCGGAAAAACTGTGCGAAGGTACGCAAATAAATGATAATGGAGAAACGAAACTCACTTTTTTTTCAGATAGTTTGCAAAGATGCGTGCAGCACTTTCCACCTTTGCCACACAAGGGCGAGTTTTGTAGTACTCAGCTGTACGGGCAGAAGCCACATAACTCGACTTAGCTTTCTCAAAGCCTTTCAACCCCAATATCTCAGCACAGATGAGGCTACCGTTTTCTGCTTCCGACTCAGCCAGCAACTGCTGAACCACCTTATAACAGGCGGATTTACCTTCGCGGTCATTGCCTTCTGTCTGTCCGCAATCGAGTCCCACCAACATCACGATGCCGGAAACAGCTCCGCACATCATTCTCAGACGGCCTACTCCACCACCAAAGCCAGCAGCAATCCGCTTTGCCATCACTTCGTCAAGTCCATAAATATCAGCAAATGCAGCTACCACACTCTGGCAGCAGCCATAGCCCTGCATAAAGAGTTCTACTGCCCTGCCTACCCTCTCGTCAATTTCTTTATCTGTCAACTTACACATTATATATTATTAAGCATCAAAACCATCTGGACGAAACTGCTTTTGTTCCTCGCTCCATACATAACCGGCATCCTTAAGGCGGCTCTTTATTTCTTCTGGTTCTCTATCGAAAGAATAGCAAAGCGATTCGAGCGAGTCATACTCCTCGTCACGAAGCAACATATTGATGCTCGACACCAGCATCATAGAGTCGTTTGGTAAATAATCCATTTCTGTGAATCATTAAGAATAACACTGCAAAGTTAATCACTTATTTTTATACAAAAGAAAAAAGAAACAAAAAGTTAATAGGAATAAGGCTAAAGACGAGACCTATGAACAAATTGAGTTCGTAACTGACGGACTCAGAGTCCGCAATAGACGGACTGGCAGTCCGAAGTGAGCGTACTGACAGTCCGCAGCGCTTCGGACTGAACTTATCGCGATATATTTGGATATTAACCCTGCTTTATTTATCTTTGCAGCATAAAACAAAGAAGTTATGACAAAAAAAGAAACGTTTGCAAATAAGGCCTCGGATGGCTACATTGTATGTTATGCAGAAGGTTGTCCTAAGAAAGAGCAGTGTCTTAGATGGCTGGTAGGACAGCAAATGCCTGCCACCAAAAATTTTATTACCAATGTCAACCTTCAGAGCAAGGATGTGGGAACGGACAAATGTCCTCACTTCCGCAACAAGAAGAAAGTGAAGATAGCAATAGGAATGACACACATCTTCAACGGCGACATGCCAGCCAAGGTAGAGCCTTTTGTGCGCCGACGCATTATCAGCAACCATTGCCGGACATACTACTATGAGTTTCGTAACGGTTCACGCCCCATTATGCCTGCCGTTCAGGAGGAGATTCGCAGCGTCTTCCGCGAAGCCGGATGGAACAAGCCTGTGGAATTCGACAGATATGTAGAGGATTATGAGTGGTAATATATATAAATACATAGAACCTTTTAAGCTGTATTTAAAATATTGATGAATCATGAGTACTATTTTCAATCGTATAAACAATATAATAGAACCTAGAAACAGCAGTAAAATATCCCGCATTTACGACGTGATAATGTTGGTAGCTATTTTTATCAGCATCATTCCGTTGTTGTTCCGTACACAACATACTATATTTACCTTTTTTGATATAGCATCATGCTTCTGCTTTGTGATAGATTACATTTTGCGCTGGATAACATGTAATATCCGTTCAACTCATAAAGGTATCGTAGCCTTCATTTTATATCCGTTCAAACCGATGGCAATAATAGACTTGCTGTCCATTCTTCCGACTTTGAACTTGTTGGCACCGACATTTAAACTTGCACGTTTTTCTAGATTATTCAAGATATTGAGAGTTATAAAGGTTATCCGGTACTTCGAGTCTTTGGAAATCATACTTTCAGTAATAAAAAAGCAACGCAAAGTCCTGTGTACAGTTCTTTCCTTAGCCTTTTTCTACACATTTATTACTGCAATGATAATGTTTAATGTAGAGGAGGTTATTAATCCGGAGACAGGTGATTATCTGTTTCATAATTTCTTTGACGCTTTTTACTGGGCTGCATGTACTCTGACCACAGTCGGCTACGGAGATATTTATCCTATATCGGATTGGGGCAGATGTATAAGTATCATATCTTCTATGGTTGGTATTGCGATAGTGGCATTACCGTCCGGTATTATCACGGCAGGATACATGGATGAATTAAGGCAGCGCAAGAAGAAAGGATAAGGCTAATATTCATAAAAAACGAAGTGGAACCTGTGTGGCTCCACCTCGTTTCAGTGATCCGCTTGGGGCTCGAACCCAAGACCCCAACATTAAAAGTGTTGTGCTCTACCTACTGAGCTAGCGGATCTACCTAAAAAGCTTCCCTTTCTAAAAGCGAGTGCAAAGGTAAGGATAATAAATGAAATTTAGCAAGGAAAATCGAAAAAAAATAAAATGTTGCGAAAATAACAAGAAAACTTAGTACATTTGCACTCGATAGAGAAAGCACAATTTTTAAATTATATACAGAAATGGCAAACAACATTGATTGGTCAAACCTTGGTTTTGGCTACAACAAGACAGATTACAACGTTCGCTGTTACTATCGTGACGGCAAATGGGGTGAGATTGAAGTATCATCGGAAGAGACTATTCCGATGCACATGGCAGCTACTTGTCTTCACTACGGACAGGAAGCATTTGAAGGTCTGAAGGCTTATCGTTGTCCTGACGGCAAAGTACGAGTATTCCGCAGCGATGAGAACGCAGCCCGTCTGCAGTCAACCTGTCGCGGTATCCTCATGCCTGAACTGCCAACAGAGAAATTCAACGAGATGGTAGATAAGGTAGTTCGTCTGAACGAACGATTCATTCCACCATACGAAACAGGAGCTACACTCTACATCCGTCCGCTGCTCATCGGAACCAGCGCTCAGGTAGGTGTTCATCCAGCTTCTGAATATTTGTTCCTCATCTTCGTTACTCCAGTAGGTCCATACTTCAAGGGCGGATTCAGCTGCAACCCATACGTTATCATCCGTGAATACGACCGCAGTGCACCTCTCGGCACAGGTATATATAAGGTAGGCGGAAACTATGCTGCCAGCCTACGTGCCAACAAGATGGCTCACGACCTCGGCTATGCCTGCGAGTTCTACCTCGACGCAAAGGAAAAGAAATACATGGACGAGTGTGGTGCTGCAAACTTCTTCGGAATCAAGAACAACACTTACGTAACTCCAAAATCTACTTCTATTCTGCCTTCAATCACCAACAAATCGCTGATGCAGTTGGCTGAAGACCTGGGTCTGAAGGTTGAGCGCCGCCAGATTCCAGAAGAAGAACTGGAGACATTCGAAGAGGCCGGTGCTTGTGGTACAGCAGCAGTTATCTCACCAATCAGCAAGATTGACGACTTGGAACTGAAAAAGAGTTTCGTAATCTCAAAGGACGGCAAACCAGGTCCTATATCTACAAAACTCTACAACTTACTGCGCGGAATCCAGTATGGCACAGAGCCAGACAAGCACGGATGGACTCGAGTTGTAATTGAATAATTGGATATAGAAAGTTGACAACTGAATTTCGGTTTAAACAATTTATAGTGAAGCACGATCGTTGCGCCATGAAAGTAGGCACAGACGGCGTGCTTCTTGGTTCTTGGGTGAGTCCGGAAGGCGAAAAAGCACTAGATATAGGCTGCGGCACAGGTCTCATCGCCCTGATGTTGGCACAAAGGAATCCGAGCCTCAACATCATCGGCATAGACATTGATGAAGAAGCTGTAGAACAGGCAAAGGAGAATGCAGAAAACAGTCGATGGAATGAGCGAATAGAGATAAAAAAGCACGATTTCAACGAGGATTTCCACACTTCCGAACCCTTCGACCTGGTTGTGAGCAACCCGCCATTCTACAAAGAAGATACAAGTTGCCCGGACGAAACGAGAAACAAAGCCCGCCATTC
>DEJD01000051.1:18148-18991 GCA_002353215.1 Prevotellaceae bacterium UBA2757 | reverse complement strand
GAGGCAGCAATTGCAGGACTCTACCTAATACGGCGAACAGACGTGAAAACAACTCCACGGAAGGCTGCCATAAGGGTTTTGCTGGAATTCAGTCGCAACACAGAACCTGCTACAAGAAACGAACTCCTGCTACGCGATGACACTGGCGAATGGAGCAAGGAGTACAAATTACTCACGCAGGATTTCTATTTATAATGAAAAAGTCGTACCTTCGCATCCGTTTATGGGAAAAGGAAAATTAGCTAAATTCGCAGATGTAGCAGCCAATCCGTTGGTTGTGGAATGTCCGTTCTGGCAATTGCAGAAGGAAGGGTGCGCCCTGAAAGGCAATTGGCACAAGGATTTCTTCCACAACGACAATCCAATCGTATTGGAACTGGGTTGCGGCAGAGGCGAATACACCTTGGGACTGGCACGCAGATACCCCGACAGAAATTTCATAGGTGTTGACATAAAGGGGTCGAGGATTTGGCACGGAGCACAGGAGGCTCTGCACGAAGATATGAAGAATGTTGGTTTCCTTCGCACAAATATCGAGTGCATAGACGGTCTCTTTGGTGAATCAGAGGTAAGCGAACTGTGGCTTACTTTCAGCGACCCGCAGATGAAGAAAGCCACAAAACGACTCACTTCCACCTTCTTTCTGGAGAGATACCGCAAATTCCTTATCGATGACGGAATTATAAACGTGAAGACCGACTCGAACTTCCTTGCTACCTACACTAAGTATCTGGTTGAGAAGAACGACCTGAAGCTAAAGGCCTTCACGGAAGACCTCTATGCAGCAGAGGGAATGGACGAAGCACTGACAAGCATCCAAACCTACTACGAAGGCATGTGGCT
>DEJD01000051.1:17849-17991 GCA_002353215.1 Prevotellaceae bacterium UBA2757 | reverse complement strand
AGATAATAGTTGAAAGTATATAGATATTTTAAACAGAAATGACAATATATCCACAACTTATAATAGATGCACTGAAAACGGTGCGTTATCCAGGCAACGGAAAGAACCTGGTAGAGGCAGAGATGGTAGAGGACGACATCCG
>DEJD01000051.1:17520-17801 GCA_002353215.1 Prevotellaceae bacterium UBA2757 | reverse complement strand
AAATCTGTGATGAAGGCAGCAGAAGCCGCTGTAAAACTTTATGTTTCGAAGGAGTGCGAAGTGACTGTAAAGGAAAAAGTTGTAGAACAGCCCGTTGAAGAAGAACGAGTGCTGAAAAACGTAAAACACATCATTGCCGTAAGTTCTGGAAAAGGTGGTGTGGGCAAAAGCACAGTTACTGCCAATCTTGCCATAGGTCTGGCGAAGATGGGACACAGAGTAGGTCTGCTCGACTGCGACATATTCGGTCCGTCGATGCCTAAGATGTTTCAAGTTGAGGA
>DEJD01000051.1:17266-17455 GCA_002353215.1 Prevotellaceae bacterium UBA2757 | reverse complement strand
TCAGGCAACACTTTGGCGCGGAGCTATGGCCTGCAACGCTATAAAACAACTCATCGAGGAAGCCAACTGGGGCGAACTGGACTACATGATTCTGGACACCCCTCCTGGCACAAGCGACATACACCTCACATTGATTCAGACCCTGCAACTGACTGGAGCAGTAATCGTATCTACTCCACAGGAAGTGGC
>DEJD01000051.1:0-17159 GCA_002353215.1 Prevotellaceae bacterium UBA2757 | reverse complement strand
GCAAAACGACTGGCAGAAGAACTGAATGTACCCCTGTTGGGACAGATTCCACTTATCCAAGACATCTGTGAAGGCTGCGACAACGGACTTCCAGCCGTTCTTGACCCGGCATCGCCACAAGGAATGGCACTCATGAGTATGGCTGCCAAAGTAGTGACGAGAGTTGACGGACTAACTCAATAACCAATAACCCCAAAACTCAATAACCAATAACCCATAACCAATAACCTAAAACCAGAAATGAACTACAAGAAGATTCTGCCCGACGTGCTTTGCATAGTACTGTTCGCTATAATTTCATTTGCCTACTTCTACCCGGCTGTTACAGAGGGAAGACGCATAGAGCAGCACGATAGCAACGCCAATGACGGCATAAACGTGGTCATAAACCAATACAGAGCAACTCACAACGGGGAAACTCCACGATGGAACAACTCTCTGTTTGGTGGTATGCCTACATATCAGATTGCCCCGTCATATGACTCAATGGAGTCTATGTCGTTTATCGAGAAAGCCTACCACCTATGGCTTCCCGACTACGTTTGGTATATCTTCGCATCTATGCTCGGATTCTATATCCTGCTCCGTGCATTCGACTTCAAACAATGGATGGCAGCATTAGGTGCAATCATCTGGGCTTTCTCCTCATATTTCTTCATCATCATAGCAGCCGGACACATCTGGAAGGTGATGACTCTGGCATATATTCCTCCGACAATTGCAGGAGTAGTGCTCTGTTACAGAAAGAAATACATCTGGGGATGTGTGCTCACCACCCTATTCGCCGCACTTCAAGTGAAATCTAACCACGTACAGATGACCTATTATTTCCTTCTTCCGGAAATAATGATTGTACTCGCATTTCTGATTGATGCTATACTGAAAAAAGAAATCGCAGCTTTCTTCAAGGCATCAGCAGCAGTCCTGATTGCAGCAGTTCTGGCTATCGGAATGAATGTATCGAACCTTTACCACACATATGAATACCAGAAGGAAACGATGCGCGGAAAGTCGGAACTGGTAAAAACCACAAAGGCAGAAGACCAAACTGATACAGGACTGGAACGCTCTTACATAACTGCATGGAGTTACGGAATAGACGAGACTATGACTTTCATTATTCCTAACTACAGAGGTGGAGCTAGCATGCCACTTTCGATGAACCAGACAGCTATGAAGAAAGCCGACCTACGACTGGCAAATGCAGGTATCTACGGAGCATTCAGCCAGTACTGGGGTGAACAGCCTGGCACAAGCGGACCTGTCTATCTTGGTGCTATTGTCTGCATGCTTTTCATACTGAGCCTCATCGTAATTCCTAATAAAAACCCGATGAAATGGACCCTTCTCGTAGCTACAGCCATCACTCTGATGCTGAGTTGGGGACACAACTTCATGCCTTTCACCGACTTCTTTATCGATAACGTGCCGATGTATGCCAAGTTCCGCACCGTTGCAAGCATTCTGGTTGTAGTGGAATTCACCGTTCCTCTGATGGCTATGTGGGGACTGAAACTCTGGATGGAAAAACCTAACAGACTTCAATTGCTCACAGCCACAGGCATAACGGTTTTAGTGGTTCTACTGCTTATGTTTACAGCAGACGAATGCCTAAGTACAAACGACGTAATGTCTATAAAGAGCTATGTGGCACAGGAATATTTCGATGCTAATACAGGTCAGCAAATACTTGATAGCATAAGTACCATGCGTAAAGCCATGCTGATGTCTGACGGCTGGCGCTCTATGATATTCATTCTGATAGCAGCTGTAGCTTTGTTCTACTATGCTTCAAATAAGAAAGATGAAAACAATATAAAACTGACAAACGGAATAGTAATTGTTCTCATGATACTGTGTCTTGTAGATATGTGGCAGGTAAACAAACGTTATCTGAACGACGGATTCTTCGTTAAGCCACAGGGCTTGGCTCGTATTCAGAAGACAGAAGCCGATGATTACATCCTGACAAAGAGTGGAACAGGCAGAGACTACAGAGTGCTGAACCTTACCGTATCTACTTTCAACGACAACACCACAAGTGCCTTCTACAGTTCGGTCGGCGGTTATCATGCAGCAAAACTGAGAAGATATCAGGAACTCATAGAGACTCATATCGCACAAGAGATAAATAACATCTATGTAGCCCTAAGGAATGCACCTATGGACACAATTAAGATGGCAGAAGAGCAGTCGCCATACCCAATATACGACCTTTCGGCTCAAAATACCGATTCACTCTATCCGGTCATCAATATGCTCAATACCCGCTGGTTCATACTGGCCGCAGGCGAAGGTGGCAAGATAAAACTCCCCGTTGAAAACACAGGAGCTGACGGCAATGCATGGTTCGTAAAGGATGCAGTTTATGCACACAATGCCAACGAAGAACTCGACCTTGTGGGTAAGGTAAATCCTAAACACACAGCTGTGGTGGCTCAAAAAGACTTTGGTTTCTTGCAAGCCGGAGGCAAGGGAGAAGTTCGTCTGACAGATTATTCAACTACAGAAGCCACATACGAAACAGAATCAGCAGAAGGCGGATTGGTAGTATTCTCCGAAGTATATTACCCAGGATGGAATGCAACCATCGACGGCAAACCCGCAGAAATAGGTCGGGCAGACTATGTACTCAGAGCTATGAATGTGCCAGCAGGAAAACACGTGATAAAGTTCTCGTACGACCCGCAATCGGTTCACACAACCGAAGCTATAGCCTACTCCGCATTAGCTATATTCCTGTTCATGGTGGCACTTTCGATAGCGATGACATACAGAAAGAGAAAGCAGAAAAACTGATTTTTGCATATTCCTTTTTCACAATTCACTTTATTATTCGTACCTTTGCAGCGTTTTCGACTAACATCTATGACAACAGAAGAACAATTCAAACTGGCTATGGCAGGATGTCGCGAAGTATTCTTCAAGAAACTTCACGACTACGGAGCAGCATGGAGAATAATGCGACCAGCCAGTGTGACTGATCAGATATTCATCAAAGCCAACAGGATAAGAAGCCTTGAGGTTAAAGGCGAATCGTGGGTTGGCGAAGGCATATATCCGGAATTTCAGGCTATAGTAAACTACGGCATCGTAGGACTTATCCAGTTAGAACTGGGATATGCAGAGACAGAGGATATAAACGTAGATAAGGCAATGAAACTGTATGACAAATATGCCGATTCTGCACTGAAACTGATGATAAAGAAGAATCATGATTACGATGAGGCTTGGCGTTCAATGCGCATCAGTTCCTACACAGATCTGATTCTGATGAAGTTGAACCGCACAAAACAAATCGAAGGGAATGACGGCAAGACTCTCATCTCAGAGGGTATCGATGCCAATTACCTCGACATGATAAACTATTCCGTGTTCGGACTGATCAAGTTGGACGAAGCAGGGGATAAATAATGAACGAAAAGGAAAAGATAATCATAGAGAAGGTACTGACGAATATTAGCCGCTTTCTGCTTGCAGGAGTGTTTATATTCTCAGGCTTCATCAAAGCGAACGACCCCTTTGGCACAGTGTTCAAACTACACGAATATGCCACGGCGTTCGGACTGGAAGGCATACCTTTTCTGACGCTGGTTATTATAGCGTTAATGCTGGCGATACTTGAATTCTCTATTGGCGTACACATGCTCTTCGGTATGAGTCGCGTCATCATAGCAAAACTCACCCTTCTGTTTATGTCGGTAATGACTTTGCTTACAGCCTACATATGGTGGGGCGACCCGGTTCCCGACTGTGGCTGTTTCGGTGATGTGATAATCCTAAGCAATGGGATGACCTTCTTAAAGAACATAGTGCTCCTGGCTGCAGCAATAATGAACTATAAGTTCAGCCACATGCACATAAAGATAGTAGGTCACAACACCCAATGGCTGATAACGCTCTTCTGCGTAATATACATATTCGTGTATTCACTCATATGTTTCTATGCATTGCCTTGGATGGACACCAGTCCATATAGAATCGGTACAGACCTGAGGAGTGATGAAGGCAGAAAAGCCGCAGCAGGTTTCTATGTGGTGGATGCCGAAAGCGGAGACGAAGTAACCGATGAGATAATCAACAGAGATGGCTACACATTCATTCTGTCCATACCCAATCTACGCAGAGCCGACGAGGGATGTGTTGACCTGGTGAACGAGATTTATGAATACAGTCAGGCCAATGGCTACAAGTTCTACTGTCTCACATCATCTGTCGATCAGGAGACACAAGACTACTGGAGAGAACACACAGGTGCTGAATATCCGTTCTACGAAAGCGATGAAACAGAACTGAAAATGATTGTACGCACATCGCCAGGACTACTTCTGATGAAGGATGGAGTCATCATCGGGAAATGGAGCAACTACACGATGCCTACAGAAGAACGGTTAAACGGCAAACTGGAAGACCTGCCGATAGGACAGCTTCACGACGTAGAAGGCAGGAAATTGCTCGACTGGCTCCTCTACTTCCTGCTGCCGCTGATACTGATAATCCTCATCGACCGCATAGCTTCCGGATTCTCATGGTACCGCCACTGGCGACAGAAATCACGTAAGTTGCAATTGGAGAAAATAAGCGAACAGATAAGTAATCAAATAAAATAAATTATTAACAACGCCTCGTTTTCCCTAAGGAATTACAGGCTTAAAAACCAAATTATTATGGCAAAGAAAATTGTTGCAGGCAACTGGAAGATGAACAAGAATCTTCAGGAAGGTATTGAATTGGCACAGGGTCTTAAGGACGCTCTTGCTGCTGACAAACCAAATTGTGAAGTAATCATTTGTACTCCTTTTATCCACCTCGCTAAGGTTTCTGACCTTCTCGATCACAACACAATCAAGTTGGGTGCTGAGAACTGTGCAGACAAGGCTTCAGGTGCTTTCACTGGTGAAGTTTCAGCAGAAATGGTTAAGTCAACAGGTGCTGAATATGTTATCCTCGGTCACTCTGAGCGTCGCGAATACTACAACGAGACTCCTGCAATTCTGAAGGAGAAGGTTGACCTCGCACTGGCAAACGGTCTGAAGGTTATCTTCTGTATCGGTGAATCTCTTCAGGAGCGTGAGGCAAACAAGCAGGAAGCTGTATGTAAGGCTGAACTCGAAGGCAGTGTATTCCACCTGACAGCAGAACAGTTTGCAAACGTAGTTATTGCATACGAGCCAATCTGGGCTATCGGTACTGGTAAGACAGCTACAGCAGAGCAGGCTGAGGAAATCCACGCATTCATCCGTTCTGTCATCGCTAAGCAGTATGGCGACAAGGTTGCAGCTGACACATCAATCCTTTACGGAGGTTCTTGCAAGGCAAGCAATGCTCCTGAACTCTTCGCTAAGCCAGACATCGACGGCGGACTTATCGGCGGTGCTTCATTGAAGGTAGCAGACTTCAAGGGTATCATCGACGCTTGGAAATAAAAACAAACTAAGCACAGCTGAGTAATGAAAAGACTCGCACATATCTTCATTCTTCTTTTATTCACTTGTTTGGCAAGTGCACAGATTCGTTTCGTTGACAATCTGACACGTGTTGTACCAGGTCAGGGCAAGGTGACCGTCAGTCAGGACGAGCGCCTTACCCAGATTATTAATGGTGAAAAACCGAAAGAGACCGACAGCAACAAAGACAAAGAAGTTGACAAGGAGGAGGGAGAAGAAAACATCGATAACCCAGCCCTGGTCACTCCCGTAGGGAAGAAGATCAGGGTTAGGGGCTATCGTGTACAAATCTATTGGGGAGGCAGCAGCCGCTTAGATCAGAGCAGGGCTCAGCAAGCAGCCAGTCAGGCCATGTCGCTCTTCCCTCAGTATAGAGCCTACACCTCGTTCGAATCACCTCACTGGAGATGTCGCGTGGGCGACTTCAAAGAAAGGCATGAAGCCGTAGAATGCCTCCGCGATTTAAAGAAAGCCGGCATTGCCCGCGAAGCAATGATTGTGCGTTCCGAAATCTTCGTCTATCAATAAAGTCGAACGCCGATTAGGCAAAGGGTTCTATCACCCCTTCAAAAAAAATAATTTATTTAATGGAAGAAAAGAAACAAATCGAGGCTATCGAAGAGATAGTCCGCAGAAATCTTGAAGTCATCGGAGAGGATGCAAACCGTGAAGGTCTGTTGAAGACTCCCCACCGAGTAGCACGTTCAATGCTCGCACTCACCAGCGGATACAATCAGGACGCCGCTCAAGTGCTTAACTCGGCTAAGTTTGCTGAGACCAGCAACAAGATGATTATTGTAAAGGATATTGAATTCTACTCGCTTTGTGAGCATCATATCCTGCCGTTTTTCGGCAAAGCCCATATAGCATATATTCCAAACGGATATATCGTAGGACTGAGTAAACTGCCACGCGTAGTGAATGTATTTTCACGCCGTCTGCAAGTACAGGAACGTCTGACACGGGAAATATGCCAATGCATTCAAGACACACTCAATGCAAAAGGTGTAATGGTAGTACTCGAAGCACAACACCTCTGCATGCAAATGCGTGGTGTGGAGAAGCAGGGGGCAATCACCGTGACACGCGAATACACAGGACAGTTTGCTGAGGACTCATCACTCCGACAGGAATTTCTAGATATGATCAGGCAGTAGTTCTTCCTACAGCCTGACATTATTTTATTTATATACACAAAAAACAATCTGGACACACCCCTTTGATAGATCAGATCACCATAGACCGGATAATTGATGCTGCAAATATAGTAGATGTAGTATCAGAATATGTAACCTTGCGCCGTGCAGGTGCAAACTATAAAGGCCTGTGTCCGTTCCACGACGATAAGACCCCTTCGTTCCACGTTTCTCCAGCCAAAGGCATCTGCAAGTGTTTTGCCTGTGGCGAGGGTGGCAATGCCGTTCACTTCATCATGAAGATAGAACAGCTCAGCTACTTCGACGCCTTGAAGTTCTTAGGAAAGAAATACGGCATTGAGGTAGAGGAGAAAGACATCACCCCGGAACAGCGTATGCAGTTGAACGAACGTGAAGCAATGTTCAACATCAACGAATGGGCAAGTCAGTACTACCATAAGATTCTTAAGGAGAACCCCGACGGTATTGCCATCGGTATGGCATATTTCCGTTCACGCGGATTCCGCGACGACATCATTGAAAAGTTCCGTCTCGGTTTTTCGCTCGACCAGTACGAAGCTCTCTCCAAGACAGCACATGCTGAGGGTTACAACACCGACTACCTCATCAAGACAGGACTTTGTTTTCGTAAGGATAACGGTCAGATTACCGACCGCTACCGTGGCAGAGTCATGTTTCCCTGGTTCAACGTAAGCGGAAAGGTAGTAGCCTTCGGAGGTCGTGTACTCGACTCGCGCACCAAGGGAGTGAGTCAGAAGTACATCAACTCTCCCGAATCAGACATATACAACAAAGGACGCGAACTCTACGGTATCTATCAGGCAAAGAAACAGATAGCCAAGGACGACCGCGTGTATATGGTGGAAGGATATACCGACGTAATCTCCATGCACCAATGTGGCATAGAGAATGTAGTGGCAAACTCCGGTACAGCACTCACAGAGGCTCAAATACGCCTACTCCACCGCTACACTAATAACATCACACTGCTCTACGACGGCGACGAAGCGGGAATCCATGCTGCCCTGCGCGGAACCGACATGTTGCTTGCAGAGGGGATGAACGTAAAGATACTTCTCCTTCCAGATGGAGACGACCCCGACAGCTTTGCACGGAAACACAACGCTACGGAATTCCGTCAGTACGTAGAGGAACACCAGACCGACTTCATCATCTTCAAGACAAACCTGCTGTTGAAAGACGCAGGTCGCGACCCGCTCAAACGGGCACAACTCACTCAGAGCATCGTGTATAGCATCTCGGTGATTCCCGACGAAATACTGCGGGCAGCCTATGTGCATGAATGTGCCGAACTGCTGCAGCAGAACGAAGCACTCCTACTGCGCGAGATAGCAAAAAACAAACAGGCAGCCCTCGAACAACTGAAGAAACATCAGATTATCGAGTTGGATCGCCAGCGACGCATTGAAGAAGGAAAAACAGAAGTGAAAGAGGAAAATGATGAGAATGCCGGTATTCCTGAGAATTCTGAAAGCCCTAACAACTCCGAGCACTCCGAGTCTTCTGTTAACACCACCAATTCCAATCCACCGGAAGAGTCTGTCCCTGCCCGGCAGCAGACACAGGTTCCAAGTCGCTATCACGGTATAGAACGTATGATTATGACGCTGATAGTGCGCTATGGCGAACAACGTATCAACGTAGAATCTGACGATGGTGACATGCATACAGAACCGTTGGCGCAATATGTCGATACAGACTTAACGAACGACAGCATTTCATTGCGCACACCGCTTTACGTCAGAATGCTGAACGAAGCAGTACAACACATAAATGATGACAAATTCGTCTGCAGCCGTTTCTTCCTGAACAATCCCGACATAGAAATAAGCCGCGAGGCAGCAAACCTGATGACGGAGCGCTACCAGTTGGCAAAAAACAACCAGATGACCGTAGATGAGAAGACAATGGTGCCGGAATATATCTCCCACCTGCTTCTCGACTATAAATTCATGGTTATCGACGACGAACTGAAAGAGTGCCAGAACCGCATGAGCGATCCCCTGCTCTGCACAGAAGCCATGAAAAAATATATGGAACTGAGTGAGATTCGCCGCATGCTGGCACGCAGACTCGGCGACCGCATATTTATACAGTGATGTTCAATCCTCAGACCGAAATAAAATACCTGACCGGCGTAGGTCCGCAGCGAGCCGAACTTCTGGAGAAGGAGATTGGCGTGCATACCTTTGGCGACATGCTCACCTACTATCCCTATCGCTATGTGGATCGCAGCAAGATATATCGCATAGCCGAGATAGATGGCAACATGCCCTACGTACAACTCGTTGGTCAGATAGTATCGATGGAACCCGTCGGTGAGGGGCGCAGCCGCAGACTTGTAGGCAGATTCTCTGACGGCACCGGATTCATCGACCTTGTATGGTTTCAGGGGTTGAAGTTTGTTGGCAAAGCATATAAAGTGCGCACCCGATACCTTATCTTCGGCAAACCCACTGTGTTCAACGGCAAACTGCAGATAAACCATCCAGACATAGAAACCGTAGAGGACAATGCCGACATACCGGAAATTCAGGGTAATACCTTCCGACCGCACTACCACACTACCGACCGCATGAAGAAAGGATTCCTTGCCTCGCCAGCAGTAGCGAAACTCATCGGAAACCTCTTCAAACTCATCACGGAACCATTGCCCGAGACACTGCCCCAATGGATTGTCGATGAATATCACCTCATGCCTTACGACGAGGCAATGCGCAATATACACTTCCCCACCTCAGCCGATTACTTGCGCAGAGCACAGGCACGACTGAAGTTCGATGAACTCTTCTACATTCAGTTGGGCATATTGCGCTATGCCATGAACCGTAAACAAAAGCAGGGTGGACTCATATTCCAAACGGTAGGAGCCAACTTCAACACCTTCTACCACGACCACTTGCCATTCCCGTTGACAGAAGCCCAGAAACGTGTCGTTCGTGAGATACGTCAGGATATGCGAGCCGGATTCCAGATGAACCGTCTTCTGCAGGGTGATGTAGGTTCCGGCAAGACACTTGTAGCACTACTCTGTTCACTTATCGCTATCGACAACGGCTATCAGGTAGTCATCATGGCACCTACGGAAATCCTTGCCGAACAGCACCTGGAAACCATTCGCGGTTTGCTCCGCGGCATGCCACAACTGCGCACAGAACTGCTCACAGGTTCCGTAAAGGGGAAACGCAGGAAAGAGATACTTGAAAGCCTTATTGAGGGCAAGGTAAACATACTTATAGGTACACATGCAGTCATCGAAGACAATGTGCAATTCCACAACCTCGGACTCGCCATCATCGACGAACAGCACCGTTTCGGAGTGGCACAGAGAGCAAAACTTTGGGACAAAAGAATAGGCATGAAAACTCCGCCTCACGTACTTGTCATGACAGCCACACCTATTCCCCGCACCCTCGCCATGACACTCTATGGCGACCTCGACGTGTCAGTCATCGACCAACTGCCGCCAGGCCGCAAACCCATACACACCATCCACCAGTTCCTGAAACACATGGATCGCATCCACGAAGCCATGCGCACCGAACTGAAGAAAGGCCGACAGATATATGTAGTCTTTCCGCTTATCGAAGACACAGAGAAGATGGACCTCGAAAACCTCGAAGAGGGTTATCAGCAGATGCGTGAAGCATTTCCTGAATATAAGGTCAGTCGTGTGCACGGAAAACTGAAACCTGCCGAGAAAGACTCCGAGATGAGTCGTTTTGCCAGCGGAGAAACCCAGATACTCGTTGCCACTACGGTAATCGAAGTGGGTGTCAACGTTCCCAATGCCTCAGTAATGATAATAATGAATGCAGAACGCTTCGGACTCTCCCAGCTCCACCAGCTACGCGGACGTGTAGGTCGTGGTGCGGAACAGTCCTACTGCGTGCTTGTCACGAAATACGAACTCTCCGAGACCACTCGCAAACGCATTCAGATAATGGTAGATAGCACCGATGGATTCGAGATTGCCGAGGCAGACCTTAAGTTACGCGGTCCTGGCGACTTGGAAGGCACTCAACAGTCGGGCATGGCATTCGACCTGAAGATAGCCAATATAGCCCGCGACGGACAAATCCTCACCTATGCCCGTGCAGCAGCCCAGCGCCTTCTCGATAGCGACCCCGCCGAATCATTACCCGAGAACCTCACATGCTGGAAACGTCTCTCGCAACTGCACAGCGACATCAACTGGGGAGCAATAAGTTAGGGCAGTCACGTCATCCCGACGGAACTGCCCTTCATCAAAATTGCTTATGATTTAAAACATTTACTTTATCTGTTTCTTTACTTCACTGCTGCCGTCAGCATAGACAGTGCGTTCTATGTAAACACCTGTTGTCGGCTCAGTTCCGAGGCGCTGACCCGAAACGCTGAAATACTGGCGTTCAGCCACAGCAGATGTCTGTGCTCCGAGGGTAGTCACACAATCAGGAATATCGTCTGCAACACCTCTGAACGACTCAATCCAGTCCGGCAGGTAATAGCTGATGTGAGGAGGCTGGTTATAACCAGTCTGCTGCCAGGCAATAGCCATACGGTAGTTATGGTCATACATAAGACAAGGCACGCGGTAGCTGGTTCCCTCGGTAGATGTGAAGAGTATGAGTTGCGACGGATCGCTGGCATTGAACCAGATTACTTCCTCTCTCCAGTCTCCGAGTATGTCGGCCTGAAGACAAGGAGTTGCCTTTGTGCTGTTGCATGACGACAGCGTGAATCCTCCAGCCTGAGCAATATCTGCAAACTTCTTCATGGCTGTTTTCGAAGTATATACTCCCATATCTGTGCGCGTAATGTTACCGTTGCCAGCATTATATGAGCACTTCTGAATATTGGTACCATCGAGCAGTTCGTCGAGTGCATCTCCATCCCAGAAAATGCGGAAATTCATCGAAGGTTTGGTAGTACTTACAATCGACGTTTTGCTTTCATCCACAGCACGAGTATTGTCAACCTTTGCCGACCAGAACTCATAACCGCGGTTTTTATCAAGGATATTAGCTGCCAGACCGCGACCGTTATCCTCGCTGCCTGTTGACGACCATATCACCTTTCCTGTCTCAGCCTCAATCAGATGGGCTCCGTAAGGTCCCTCCTCATGCACCATGAAAATCTCCATACCCGGACGGTCAGGGTCGAGGTCGCCCAAGTGTTCGGCATCACCATGTCCGAAACCGGTAGAATAGAGCATCCAGCCGTCATTATCCACAGTAGCACTACCATAGATAATCTCGTCGCAGCCGTCACCGTCCACATCTCCGACAGTCAGACTGTGAGCACCCTGTCCGTAGGCATTATACCGTGCATGAGAATCTGCACCACCCGTCTGCTTGGTATATTTCTTCGTTGTGGTATTTCCCTCTCCGTCTGTCAGTTGCACGGTATTATCCTCGAGCGAGGCATGAACCCACTTCGTACTAAGTTTCTCGCCGTCGAAATCTACTGCCCAGAGATAAGAACGGGTGTACATACCGCGGCACATCACAGCCGAAGGATTCTTGTCAGGACCGTCGAGGAAAGCGACTCCTGCCAGATAGCGTTCACCGCGGTTGCCGTACGAACCGGTATCACTCTTGCTGCTGCTCATATACCAGTTGAACGTACCCTTGTCATCACTCAGTTCATACTCAGCATTGCGGTTTGGCAGATAAGGAATAGTATGAATGGCAGCACCGGTCTCGCCGTTAAACACAGTCAGATACTCATGTCCGCCGTTTATGCGACCGCCGCTTACACGGTAGTCAGTTCCGTTGTTCACATTCTTTATAGCATCGAGGGTAGCTGCCTCGCTGACATAATTTCCATTGCCGTCCTTCGACCCTGGAGCTGTCTTACAGATAAGTTCTGCCTTGCCGTCACCGTCGAAGTCATACACCAGGAACTGGTTATAGTGAGCTCCGGCACGAATGTTTCTGCCCAGCTGAATGCGCCACAGACGTTCGCCGGTGAAAATCTTATAACAGTCGAACATGATATATCCGGTATATCCGCTTTGCGAATTATCCTTCGCATTTGTCGGGTACCACTTCACTATCAGTTCATACTCGCCGTCGCCATCCACATCGCCCACGGAACAGTCATTCGGAGTGTATGTATAATCGTTGGCTTCACTGCCAGGACCCACTGTTCCGCCACTTGGCAACTGCAACTGAATCACATGATGAGTAGCTGCATTGAACAACTTCGGTTCGATAGTATCTACCGGTTCGCCGTTCTGCAGAGTCACCAGCTTAATCACATCAGTTGGTTTAGCCAGAGTCGGACGGTAACTGGTAGTATTACGCAGAGGAGCTGAATTTACAGGAACTTCATTTTTCAGAACAACAAACGAGGTATGTTCATCATCGGTGGCCTGCAAACGCCAGGAAAGGAACGCACTGACGGCACCCGTCTGAACACGGATGAAACCGCGGTCCAACTTCTCCTGCTGACTCAGCGGAGTATCTGCCGGGCTGGGTTTTTCCCTACCCTCTGCCGGTATAGAAATACTGCACAGAGCAAGGAGACTCAGGAAGAATAGGTTTAGCTTTTTCATAATACATTATTATATTTATTAAACAGCTGGCGCAAAGGTAAAGATTTTTTTCTTATATTTGCAACCATATCATGAAATATCTGAATCAGACTATCCTCGAAGGCAACTGGCAGCAGGTCTTCAACTCACTGAACTCAATGAGCAACATGGAGTTCCGTCGCGCTGAGTCGTATATCAGAACCACCATCCTGCCTACCCTGCCCAACGACGCCTTCTGGGACACACTCTGCCAACTCGTCGCATACCGACGACAGGCTTTCCTCAGCGGCATCAGCGCCATCAGACATCTGGCAGACGACGACAGTCTTGATTTCAGTTGCAGCGGTGCCCTCGAACTCTCCCGACTCCTGCACGACCATCATCCCGATGCAATGAATAAGGCCATAAACATAGCCCTGCCGCTGCTGAAGACAGAAGAACAGATCGACGCCCTTCTGAACACATTTGCACCCAACGACGAGAATGCCCATATCGCAGCTCTGATCAGGATTGAATCACCACTGACATATTATAAACTGTTCACCACCCTGCGCCATCTTCCCGAAGGAAAACAACTGGCTCTCCGGTGCACACAGTACATCATGAAATACGGAAACGACATGGCATTCAACATGGCAGCAATCATGAAAGCATACTTCGGACTCGACGAACTGCACGCCCGTTTCTCGCTACATATCGAGCCATACGAACTCTCGCAACTCGACAGCGGCAGCGACGCTTTCTACCACCTACTGACTGGTCGCCGTCCAAAACTCTAAGGATTTTCTAACATAACAACAACAGAAACAACCACATGCCTACTACAATCACCCTATACGAACTGAACAATATGGTTCATGGTGTACTCGAACACACCATGTCCGACACATATTGGATTCAGGCAGAACTGAGTGAAGTGAACCAACGGCACGGACATTGTTTTTTGGAATTCGTACAGAAAAGCGACACAAACGAAGGACTCATCGCCAAGGCTCGCGGACAGATATGGGCAAGCCGGTGGGCACTGCTCAGTCCCTACTTCAGTCACACAACCGGACAACCCCTCCAAGCCGGAATGCAGGTGCTCGTAGAAGTGAGCATAACCTTCCACGAACTCTACGGCTACTCACTCAACGTAGTGGATATCGACCCTACCTACACCCTTGGCGACATAGCCCGACAACGTAAGGAAATACTGCAACGGCTGCAAGAAGAAGGAGTGGATACGATGAACAAAGAACTGCCACTGCCCATGCTTCTCAACCGCATTGCAGTCATCTCCTCACCCACCGCAGCAGGATATGGCGACTTCCGCAACCAACTGAAAGACAATACATACCATCTCGCATTCGACACACAACTCTTTCCTGCCGTAATGCAGGGCGACGCCGTGGAAAGCAGCATCATAGCAGCACTCGGACAGATAGCCTCGGAAGAAGACCGATGGGATGCCGTAGTCATCATCAGAGGTGGTGGAGCAGCAGCCGACCTCTCCGGATTCGACACCCTCCGACTGGCAGAAAACGTAGCGCAATTCCCTCTGCCCATCATCACAGGCATCGGACACGAACGCGACGACACCGTTATCGACATGGTCTCCCACACCAGAGTCAAAACCCCTACCGCCGCAGCCGAATTCCTTATTCAGCACGGAGCCGAACAACTCTTCCAGCTCGACGACTGTCAGACGGCACTCAAATCGCAGACAGATAAAATACTCTCTACCGAGAAAATCCGTCTGCAGATGATCACACAGAAACTGCCGGCACTCGTAGCCTCTTGCCACAACCGCGAAACCACCATACTGGAACGCATCAGTTCGGCACTCAACACCACCATAGTCAGCAAACTGACCGGAGAAAAAGGCAGGATGGACTTGCTCCTGCACCGCCTGGACTCCGGAGCACAACTGGCTATACATCAGAGACAAAACACCCTCGACAACCTCACCGCGCGCATCGAAAGTGCCGATCCGAAACGAATCCTCAAACTTGGATTCAGCATCACCCGAGTCAACGGCAAAGCCATCACCTCAACGGAAAACCTCACCGTAGGCACCACCATCGAAACCACTCTCGCCGACGGAATAATCCACTCAACAATAACTACCACATAACCCACAATACCCCCAATAGACCCATTAACCCCCAAAAATATGAAAAACGAACAGAAATACGAAGATGCCGTAAACCGTCTGAAGACCATCGTAGCGGAAATTGAAAACGGAGACACCGACATCGACAAACTGGCAGGCAACCTCAAAGAAGCCAAAGAATTGATAGCTTTTTGCAGAAATAAACTGCAAAAAGTGGAAACAGACATAAAGAAAATACTTGATGATTAAGTAAAATTGCAATAAAATGCAAAAAAAGTTTAATAATCAAGCAGATTACTTGGTCATTCGAACCAAAAGCCTTACCTTTGCCGCGATTTGGCGTATCATGCACCCTGCATTGCGTCCATTGAAAACTCAGAATTAAATGGAGAAAACTCTCGTAATACTTAAGCCTGGTGCTGTACAGAGAGCACTTGTAGGAGAAGTGACAGCACGCTTCGAGCGTAAGGGCTTGCGCCTTGCTGGAATGAAGATGATGCAGCTCACCGACGAACTGCTCAACGAACACTATGCACACTTGGCAGGCAAACCATTCTTTCAGCGCATCAAAAACTCAATGATGGCTTCGCCGGTGATTTGCTGTTGTTACGAAGGAGTTGACGCAGTAGAAACCGTGCGCAGCATGACAGGTTCTACCAACTCACGCAAGGCAGCTCCCGGAACCATCCGTGGCGACTTTGGTATGTCATTTCAAGAAAACATCATACACACTTCAGACTCACCTGAAAACGCTATCATAGAGTTGAATCGATTCTTCCGTCCCGACGAGATATTCGATTACGTACCAGGAGTATTCCAGTACCTCTATGCTAATGATGAATATTAAGGTTGTCAATCAGCAACCTCCCCCCCCCGATTCTACTGAAGAATCTGCCGAACCGTGATGGGTTCTGCGCCCCGAAAAATTACATGAAAAATAAGATAGTATAAAAGATAGTAAAACTTAGAAAAGGAAGTTATTAGATTAGTATGAATGCACTTAAAACACTTGTATTAGCAGCTGTAAGTTTAACGAGCATGTCTATGTCTGCACAAGACCTGATAGCTCGCCAAGCCCCAGCCGACACAAAACTCAAGGATGTACAACTCATACAGTTTACTACATTCAGCACATCAAGAGCTGACCTGGAAAACCCGGCAGCCAACATATACTCCAATTGGACTCGTACCATCTCCGACGCACAGGGTGTAATTCCTGCGAACTACCATGTTGACCTTCGCGGGTTCCACATGCCCACCCCAAGCCGTCAGGTAAACTCACCGTACGGACGTCGTTGGGGTCGTCTGCATGCAGGACTCGACATCAAGGTATATCTTGGTGACACCATCCGTGCAGCATTTGACGGTAAAGTACGTATTGTGGATTACAACGCACGCGGATATGGTTACTATGTAGTCATCCGTCATCCGAACGGATTGGAGACCCTCTACGGTCACCTCTCACGTCAGCTGGTAAGAGAAGACCAGATTGTTCGTGCAGGCGAAGTAATCGGTCTTGGTGGCAACACAGGCCGTTCCTTCGGTTCTCACCTCCACTTCGAGACTCGTCTGCTCGGTCAGCCAATCAACCCTGCACTTATGTTCGACTTCCCAAATCAGGACGTAAAACAAGACTACTACGTAGTCAGACATGCAATGCACAAGGGTGACACCAACGTACTGGCAAACCAGCAGAATCAGGAGAATATGGTATCTGCGCCAGTCACACCGGACTACAGCGTATTCTCATCACAGCAGACTACTCCTGCAGCAAAAGAAGAACCAAAGACCCACACCGTTCAGCGTGGAGAAACAATCTACTCTATCTCCAAGCGCTACGGCCTCACAGTCGATGAGCTCCGCAGAATCAACGGTCTCCGTCGCTACTCAGTTCTCCGCCCAGGTCAGGTACTGAAATG
>DEJD01000072.1:2137-6941 GCA_002353215.1 Prevotellaceae bacterium UBA2757 | reverse complement strand
ACGTTAGAGTTGAGAGGTTAGAGTTGAGAGTTGAGTGGTAAAAAGAGTTTTTAATAATATAATTTCAAAGTATTTTTATGTATATCATTCCTAAGAGTCTGACAGCAGACATTCAGTACAATGAGCGGCTTATAGAGCAGTTCAGAAAAGGAGAAATCAGTGGGGCACAGTTGAAGTCGAACCGTGTGCCTATGGGTATTTACGAACAGCGTGAGGATGGTCACTATATGTTGCGCATTCGTTGTACGGGTGGACTTATCACTCCGCGCCAGTTGCGACGTGTGGCTGAGGTGGGCAACCAGGTGGGTTGTTCTCATATTCACATCACTACTCGTCAGGAGGTGCAGATTCACGATGTGAGCATCGAACAGGCTACTCCGGCTCTGCTGTCGTTGCAGGAGGCAGGACTTGCCACACAGGGTGGTGGAGGAAATACTGTGCGCAATATGCTGGTAAACGAATTGGGTGGCATCAGCAACCGTCAGACTTTCGACCCTTATCCATATGCTATCGGTCTTACTACTCGTCTGATTGCTGAGAAGGATTCGTGGTCTATGCCTCGCAAACTGAAGATTGCTTTCGACATAAACAAGGAGGAGGCTAACTTCTCTTTGGTGGCAGACTTGGGTCTGATTCCTGTAATCAAGGATGGTCAGCGTGGTTTTCAGGTGTTCTTAGGCGGTAGTGTGGCAAGTAATCCACATAAGGGTTGGCAGGTGTTCGACTTCCTGCCTGAAAAGGACTTGTTTCGTGCTGCCAAGGCTGCTAAGAATTTCTTCAATCTGCATGGAAACAGGAAGAATCGTCATAAGGCGCGTATCAGATATATCTTTTACAAGAATGGTGAGGAAGAGACCAAGCGACTCTATTTCGAGGAGTATGACAAACTCGTTGGCGACAGTTCACTCGATTTCGAACCTGTCACTCTGCCGTTCGAGTACAGAAAACCGTCGTTTGCACCGATTGCTCTCGATAGTGATGCTTTCAAGACATGGAAAAAGCGTTATGCTGCAAAGCAGACGATAGGAGAGGGTTACTATGTAGTCATTCCTTTCCTGCACGGCAATACGTCGCCTGATGTGTTTGCGAAGATAGCTGACTTCCTGGATGAATTCGGCAACGACGTGATTCGTTTCACTCCGCGCCAGAACATGCAGTTGCGCAACATCCCAGAAGAGTATTTGCCTAATGTGTATCAATTCTTCAGCGATTTGGGTCTTACACTCGACATACCTGTCATCCTCAATAATCTGACTTCCTGTACAGGTGCCGACACTTGCCGTTTGGGCATCTGTCTGCCTAAGGGACTGGTTGTTGGCATTCGCAGAAAACTGGAGAAAAGCGGACTCGACCTGGATCAGTTGCCTGACCTGAAAATCAATATCAATGGTTGTTCAAACTCTTGTGCCCAGAATGCCTGGAGCGACTTAGGTTTCAGTGGTCGTATAGGTCGTGTGGACGATCATCCTTATCCAGCCTATACTGTTTGGGCACGTGTCAACGGCAAGACAGAACTGGCTGTGTCACTGGGCTATCTGGCAGCAAAAGACATACCGTCGTTTGTCGCAGAATACTTGGGACAGTACCTGCAGGTGAAGGACAAATACGAGAGTTACGATGCCTTCGTGCGTAGTGAAGGTGCTGAAGTCATAAGGAATATTATCTCCAAGTACGAAGATGTGCCTTCGTTCGATGAAGATAAGAACTACTATTTCGACTGGGGTGCAGATGAGGTGTTCTCACTTACCAGTCACGGACAGGCAGAGTGTTCGGCAGGTCTGTTCGACATCATAGAAATCGACTTGGCTACCATCAAGGAAAAGCAGGCAGCCCTGCAACAAACAGGAGCCGACAAGCAGCAGTTGTTGCATGATATAGTATTCTCTGCTTCGCGTATGTTGCTTGTGACACGCGGTGCCGACCCTCGTACCGATGACGAAGTATATGCCAATTTCGAGTCTCTCTTCATCGATGCAGGCATTGTCTCTTCCGACTTCAAAGGCATAGTAGAAAAAGCCAGAAAGGGAGAGTCGTTGCTCGCTGATGAACAGCAGGTCGAAGCACTTGCTGCTAAAGTGAAAGACCTCTACGCTTCGATGGACGACTCATTGCAGTTCAAGATAAGTGAAGAGGGGAACGAAAAACGAAAAACGAAAGACGAAAAACAAGACGATGGTGAGGAGGGTGAGCCGATAGTGAAGAAGAACCTTCGTGGTGTGGCATGTCCGATGAATTTCGTAAAGACCAAAATAGTGTTGTCCACAATGAAGAAAGGACAGCTGCTTGAGGTACTCCTCGACGACGGTCAACCCATTCAGAACGTGCCGGGTAGTGTGCGTCAGGAGGGACACGAAGTGCTCTCGACAGAGAAGGTTGACGATTACTGGAAGGTGGTGATTAGGAAGGGTTAAGGGTTATTGGTTATTGAGTTTTTGTTAATGTAATGGATTTTCTTCCTATAAACATACGGATAAGTGGGGAAGCTCGCATACTGATTGTGGGTGGTGGTAAGGTAGCTACTCATAAAGCTACGATACTTAGTCGTTTTACGTCGAGTGCTACGGTCATTGCCCCTGAGGTTAGCGACGGCATCAAAGCGTTGTCATTCCACTGGGAGGAACGTGAATTCAGCGAAACCGATTTGGAGGGAGTCACCCTGTTGTTCGTATGCACAGGTAACCACCCACTCAACCACCATATCCATTCCCTTGCCCGACAGCACGGCATACTGACCAGCGTCTGCGATTCACCGTCGGAGTGTGACTTCACCTCACCTGCCATCTGCCGCGACGGCGACCTGACTATCAGCGTCGCTTCCGATAGTAAGGATGTGAAACGCAGCATCAGAGTAAGAAACAGAATAAAAGAAGCCATAGAGCATGATATCATACAAATCGATTAACCGACAGAACTATTCTCTTGAAGAGCGCGAGGCATACAGTCGTACACTCCAGCAACAAGCTGGAACCGTGTTGCTGCAGACTTGCAATCGCATAGAGTTGTACTACGGCGAAGGAGACGTGCCCGACGACGTAGCCCGCCACCTCTTTCGTGTCACCTCGGGACTCGAGTCTGCTCTTGTTGGTGAAAGAGCAGTGCAGGGACAGGTGAAAAACAGCTATATGCAAGCTATAAGTCAGTACCGACTGCCGACAGCTATGCATAAACTCTTTACCAGCGCCTTGCAGGTAGGCAAACGCGTTCGCACAGAAACAAAAATATCACACGGAGCTGTCAGTCATTCGCTTGCTGCTATTGAGATAATAGAACAGGAACACATTGACCTGAGCAAAAGCCGCATCACCATTATCGGAGTGAATAAACTGACGTCGGACATATTGAAATTCCTAAAGAACAAAGGCGGACAGATGGTGTTCCTCGCAAACCGCAGTCAGACGAAGGCACACGAACTTGCCGACCCGTTAGGCATCAAAGTGTATGCGCTGAACGAAAAAAAACAGTTCCTTGTTGACACCGACATACTCATTAGTGCCACATCGGCTCCGCACACACTCATTCATGCTGCCGACATACCTGCCGACCATCCGTTGCTTGCCATAGACCTTGCCTTCCCACGCGACATATCGCCCGAAGTCGGAACCCTGCCCAACGTGCGCCTCTACAACATCACAGATGTAGAACAGCGAGTGAGAGACAATATATCTGTTCGCCAAAGCGAGGTGATACGGGCTGAAATTATCATCGAAGAAGGCATAACCGAACTGCAGGACACTTTGCATAGGAGGGAACTTCGTACGAAAGACGAAAGACGAAATTTAAAAGTGAAAGCAGTATCGTCTTAACTTCTCTAACTTCTTAACTCCTAAAAAAAACGAGAGCCGACAAAAGGACGTCAGCTCTCGTTTTGTAAAGGTTATGCAGGTCTTTAGAGTGCACCTGAGATGAGGATGAGCACGAGGAGACCGAGGATGGCGTAGAGCTCTGGGAATACGGCGAGTACCATTGTAGTACCGAATGCGTTGTGACCGCCACCGATTGCTGAGATACCGTTAGCACATACCTTTGCCTGACGAATAGCAGAGAAGAGTGCTACTGCACCAAGGGCAAGTCCTGCACCGAAGATAGCTGATGCTGCAAACATAGAGATGTCTGCTGTTACCTTTGGGTTGAGGATGAAGAATCCAACGAAGCCATACAGACCCTGTGATGATGGGAGGGCTGCAAGACCGATGTAAGAACCGCTTGCGCTTGGATTTTTCTTGAATGCGCCGATTGCGGCATTACCACAGATTGTTACGCCATAAGCGGAACCGATGCCGGAAAGTCCTACTGCGAGGGCAATTCCGAGATAAGCAAGAATTATTGCCATAGTTTTAATTGAGTTTTTTGCGGATTAACTCTGCCGTCCATGAGAAGGAGTTATGTGGCATGAGAATCCTGGGGTTAATATATTATATAAAGTTTAAAGTTGAAAGTTTAAAGTTGAAAGTTTAAAGTTGAAAGTTAGGAGTTAGGAGTTGCCTCAATAACCGATAACCATTAGTTACTTCTTTATCTTAAACGGTTTGTACTCGGTGCCGTTTCCGGAGAAGTTGGCGTTCTTGAAGTACTCCACGAAGGTGAGTCGCATCGGGTGTACGAATGATGATATCATACAGAGTCCGAAGTTGATGCTGTGACCTAAGAGGAGGATGATAAGCATCACTATCTCGTGGACAACCGGGGTCGCAGGACTCATCTCCATAGCGAGCTGGTTGAATACGCTTCCGAGGACGCCACCGGTGAGTCCGAGGGCAAAGAGTCGGATGTAGGACAGGAGGTCGCCAAGGAGTCCTGTTGACAT
>DEJD01000072.1:989-1996 GCA_002353215.1 Prevotellaceae bacterium UBA2757 | reverse complement strand
GGCAGACCGAAGAGGGCTACAAGGCTCAGGAGGGCAAGTACCCATGAGAATTTGCCTACTCCATAGATGAATCCGTAGTTCTTAACTGCTTTGCATCCTGCCATAAACATACCGATGAGCACCTGGATGAGTCCGATGATTACGGAGATGACCATCATCGGAGAGTATCCGAAGAAGCTCTCTTTCATGGAGTCGTTGACGAAGTATGGCTGGATTGGTTTTATCCAGTTCCAATCTACTGTAGCCAGGTCAATTCCGAAGAATGTGCCGGTGATGAATCCGCATATGCAGGTCATGCCGCCAAGCAGGGCACCAAGCATTCCATAGGAACGGATATTCGGTTTGCTGAATACGATGTAGAGTGATACGGCTGTGATAATGAGTCCGTAGCCGCAGTCGCCCATGCAGAGTCCGAAGAAGAGCATGAAGAATGGTGCGAAGAGCGGCAGAGGGTCTATATCGTGATAGTTCGGCAATGAGTACATGCGCAGTATCGGTTCGAAGAGCGTAGCAAACTTGTTGTTTACTATCTTGATAGGCACATTATCATCGAATTCAGGGTCGCTGATTTCATAATAGATATGCTGGCGGTCGAGGTAGTCGGTCACTTCCTTTGCTCGCTCGGCAAGTGTCCATCCAACCATGAGTTTGAGGGCATTGCCTGCAACGGATTCGTTGCTGAGGTGCACCTGTGAAAGCTGGATGTCGTTCTCGTTTTCCACCTGAGCAGCCAACAGGCTGTTGCGGTACTGGATGTTGATGGCGAGGAGCGATTCGTGGATTTCTGCTATCTGACCTTCCAAGTCGGTTGCCTGCTGCTTGAGAGCACTGTAGGATGAACGCGGGAGTTCGAGACGCTCAGCTGTGATGTCAGGAACGTCAGAAGAGAATGCAAGGAAGTATATCTTCTTGTCCTTTTCAGCGATTGGAGTAGCGAAGTACTTGTCGCCCCACTCTGCTTTGTAGAGTTTGGCAGGAGCTGAGAAGAAGTACATATTGGTACCTGC
>DEJD01000072.1:0-850 GCA_002353215.1 Prevotellaceae bacterium UBA2757 | reverse complement strand
AACTGCGAGTAGGTCTGCTGTGTAGTATAGGAGTCTTTAGCGTAGTCGAGGGTAGAAAGAGCAGACTTGAACCGCTGTGCCAGTGAAAGTGCATTCTGGAGTTCGTCGCTACTTGCACCCTGCTGGAGCTGCTGCACATGAATGACTCCGAGCTGACGAATGGAGTCGATGAACTGTTCATATTCCCCATTAGTGATGAGGAATGTGAGTTTTTTCATATTCTTTATCATACGGCTACCTCCTTCTCTAATTCTGCGGCTTGCTTAGCACGCTTTTCCTGTAATGACTTCAGAATCTTCTGTGACGACTTGGAGAGGTTTTCCTCGTCTTCCATGAAACGCTTTATCTTTCGGATGGCTTCCTGGAATCCGGGTATCTGCACCTTTTCGAAGAGGTTTACCTTCTGTGTGGTTTTCTTGCGGGCATGATCGAGCAGAAGCAGTTTAGCCTCAACGAATTCATGTTCCACAGCAGTTTTAGCAAGTCCCTGCAGAAGTTTTATTCCGTCAAAGTACCACTTCGGAGCACTGAAGAGTCCGAAGGGTTTCACTTCAAGCTGTATGTTAGTGAGGATAGGAACACGAACGCCTGCGATTTTCTTCACGTCGAGTTGCACGTCTTTGAGTGCAACAAGCGATGTGTCGAATTCGCCCCATAGAGCATACATGGTTTCGTAGCCCTGTATCTGCTTCTGGAGTTTCTGTTCGAGTTCTGTCGCCTCTTCCTTGCTCTTCTTCACCTCAAGACGCAGGGCAGTCTCCTTATTCTTGATAATAGGGAGTGTGCGCTGACGCATCTTCAGGTTTTTCTCCAACTGCTGAAGCGATGTTTTATTATATTGAAACTTAAT
>DEJD01000053.1 GCA_002353215.1 Prevotellaceae bacterium UBA2757 | reverse complement strand
GAGGTGATTGAACCTTACAACCAATCTACTGAGTCCTATAAGCGTGTTCTCAGTGTTTATATCTATCATGGTGAACTGCCACGCACCCGTATGGAGAAACTGCAGCGATACAAATTGCCGCAGCTCCTTCAGTCGGGTGCTCATTCAGCTCCGAAACAGACCGATGCTGTCGAACCGACTTTCGAGGAGTATCGCATCATAAAGAAGTTTATTGAGGAGGAAAAACGTATTGCTGTTCATGCAACAGACAGCCTGGACACAGACTTGGCTCTCGATTCACTTGATATGGTAGGTTTGCAGGCATTCATCGAAATCACCTTTGGACTTAAGATGAATTCCGAACGCATTTCCACCTTCAAGACAGTTGGTCAGTTGGCAGAGTATGTCAGCGACTACAAGACTCGTGTCGAAGTGGATCGCATCGACTGGTCTGCCATTCTCAATGAAGACACCTCGTCTGCCCGTTTGCCAAAGACTTGGCCAAGTGCCAACGCAATCGTCTCTACTGCCCGCATGCTCAGCAAGTCTTATTTTTCGCTGCAGGGTAGCGGTATGGAGAATATTCCTGACGGACCTTACATCATGGCTGCAAACCATCAGAGTTACTTTGATGGTATGTTCATCACCTCGTTCCTCTCTCGCACTCAGGTGAACAACTCCTTCTTCTATGCTAAGCAGGATCATGTACGCAGCGGCTTTGCTCGGTTTATGGCAAGTCACCACAACGTAATCGTGCTCGATCTTAACAACCTGAAGGAAAGCATCCAGATGCTTGGTGAGGCTTTGAAACGCGGCCATAACGTAATAATCTTCCCTGAGGGAACACGAACCGTCACTGGTAAGTTGGGCAATTTCAAGAAGATGTTTGCCATTCTCAGCAAGGAACTCAACGTGCCAATCGTGCCCGTTGCCATCAACGGAGCCTATGCTGTAATGCCAAAGGGCAGTAAGATGCCTAAACGCGGAAAGGTGACTGTAGAGTTCCTGAAACCAATACAGCCGCAGACTACCGATACATACGACTCACTTGCTGACAAGGTTCGCGATACTATCTCGGCAGTCCTCCATTAACCATTTCGGAGTCGATGTGGCTCCGCATATTCCGACCGACTCAATGCCCTCAAACCATGTCGGGTCTATCTCGGTCGGGTTGTCAATAAGATGAGAATTACTGTTTACGGCAAGGCACTCGCCAAAGAGTACTTTGCCGTTACTGCTTTTTTTACCGCAAACGAAAAGGATGAGGTCGTGTTTTGCAGCAAACGAACGTATGTTCGGAATGCGGTTTGCCACTTGTCGGCAAATGGTGTCGAAGTAGTGAAACTCTGCCGGCTGCTGTATGTGTTCTTCTATGTAACTGACTATCGAACGGAATCCCTCAAGTGACTTTGTTGTTTGTGAATATAGCTGTATGTCCTTGTTGAAATCCAGTCGTTTAACGTCGTTTATATTTTCTATTACTATAGCTCTGCCTTCTGTCTGTCCCACCAGTCCGATTACCTCAGCATGACCTGGTTTTCCATAGATTACTATCTGACGTTTATGCTGCGGGTCTGAGTCGTAGTCGGCCTTGATGCGTCGTTGCAGATTCAGCACCACAGGACACGTCGCATCAATCAGTCGTATGTTCTGCTTCTCAGCTGTGTCGTAGGTCTGTGGCGGTTCGCCGTGAGCCCTCAACAGCATCTTAGTGTCTTTTAGGGCAGAGAGGTTAGAGTGTTCTACTGTCACCAGTCCCAACTGGCGCAGACGTTCACACTCCCTTCCGTTGTGTACTATATCACCCAGGCAGTAGAGTGAGCCGCCTTGTTGCAGTTCCTCTTCAGCTTTTCTGATGGCAGTTGTCACACCAAAGCAAAAACCCGATCCTGAGTCGATTTCTATCTTCATTTGGTTCTCTTCCTGAATTGTTCCAAAAGCCATTGGCTCTGTTCTTCGCGAGTCAGATGACTGTTGTCCAGCAACAAAGCGTCGTCTGCCTTCTTCAGCGGGCTTACCTCGCGGTGCGAGTCTATATAGTCGCGGTCCTGTACATTCTTCAGAATCTCCTCATAAACAGGCATTGGAGCATTCTTGTCTGCCTCGGCCTTCTCCTTCAGTTCGTCGAAACGGCGTTGTGCTCTTACTTCAGCTGATGCAGTAACGAAGATCTTCAGTTCTGCGTTTGGGAAAACGGCAGTACCTATGTCGCGACCGTCCATCACGATACCTCCGTCCTTACCCATAGCCTTCTGTTGTTCGGTAAGGAACTTACGAACAAAGGGTAGGGCAGCCACCGGACTTACGTTGTTCGAAACCTCCATCTGCCTTATCTCGTCCTCCACAAGTTCTCCGCACAGATATGTGTCGGGACGTCCCTTTTCAGCATTGAACTTAAACGACACACTCACCTTGCCGGCATCGATGTCGTTCTTCAGTCCTGCCTCGTCAATCTTGCCGTCCTTCAGCAGTCCGTTTCTCAGTGCGTACAGAGTCACAGCCCTGTACATTGCACCAGTATCCACATACACATATCCTATTTCTTTTGCCAATTGTTTAGCCATCGTGCTCTTTCCGCACGACGAATGCCCGTCAATTGCAATTACAATTTTAGACCCTCCTAAATCCTCCCTGTTTAGGGCGGACTTTATGTCTGCTGCTATCATATCAGTGTTACAGAGTATTTGTTCGTTTGTAAATCTTAGAATTTTAAATCCGTTCTTTTGGAGCCATGCAGTACGGCTTAAATCAAGTTTTTTCTGCTTTTCATCATTATGATAACCTCCATCTATCTCCACAATCAGTTTGCTCTTTCTAAAAAGGAAGTCAACGATATAGTCTCCAATTATATGCTGTCTTAGACACTTTTCTCCTAAAGCACCTCCTTTAGCTAATGTCCAGAAAACTTGTTCCGCCTCTGTCATTTCTTTTCTATTTCTTCTGGCATTATTTTTTAGCAGTTCATAGTTTAGAATATCAGCTTTCATCCACTTTCTATTCATCTTCTAATTGCTTATATTTTAAAATGGTTATTTGCCGCATGGTATCCTCCCCCTAAACAGGGGGAGTTAGAGGGGGTCTAAAAGCTATAGCTTAGATTGCCCATAATTGAGCTGGCTCCGATATGCCATTTGCCGTAAGCGAGGCCTATCTTTATCTTCTTGATATTTATACCGAAACCGATGTTCCATCCTGCCCAATGGGAGGAGTCGAGCACCTTCATCTCGTGACCTCTGCGTACGTTATATCCCAGTGCAATCCATACGTTTTGTGTTGGCAGCACATCCACACCGAAGATGAAATGCTGTATGAAATTCAGGTTCTTCCAGTGTGTGATGTCATCCATTGTCACACTGAATCGAATTGGTGCGTTGGCGAGTTCCTGCGTAAAACCCAGACAGAGGTCGAACGGCAGTTTTTCGTGTTTGTCGTGAAAGGCCTTGAGCTGTCCACCCAAGTTGCGGGCTACAATCGACAGCGAAGTATGTGCATTGGCACTCAGGTAGTTAAGTCCCAAGTCCACACCCATTGCAAAAGCGTTGTAATTGGCATAGTTTGAAAACAAGAACTTAGCAGTTACACCACCACTTATGCGGTCGCTCAGCAGGTATGCAAACGAACCCTGAACAGACACGTCCGATGCCGACAGGCTTCCTATTTCTGCACCTGTCTCGTCCGTTTCCTTTATCTTGCCGTAAGTCAGATACTGCACGTTGGCGCTCCATACTCCACGTTGTCCGGCGTTCTGAGCCCATGCAGCACTCAGTTTTGTTGTCTTTGCTACAAACGAGGTGAATCCCAGCCCGAGTGTTTTGTTCGATACATTAGTCAGAAGTGCAGGGTTTTCAAATACCAGCGAGATGTCGTCCTCAGGCAGTGTGGCGTTCATGCCTCCAAGTGCTGCAGAATGCACCGATACGGGTATCGACAGATACTCGTATCCCATCGTGCCGTTCTGAGCCTGCAGGGATTGACTCCCAGTAAGAGCCATAAACGCAACCAATATGCTTTTCCAACTTCTGCGCATCGTTTATTCTTGTCCTTTCATTTCTGCGAAATACTCGTCGAGCAGACGTTTTGCAGCCACAAACGAAGTAATCTTGCCACCAAGCACTTCCGCTTCCATATTCTCCGTCATGGCTTTTATCTTCTTGTTGAAGTAGAAACTGTTGCGCAGTTGTTCGTTGATGCTTTCATACATCCAGTATTTCGACTGTTCGTTTCTTTTATATTGGAAATAACCGCTTTCCTTCACCTTGTCGATGTAGTCGAAAATCATGTCGAGCACACCATCGATTCCCAGTTCGTAGAAACCGCTGTAACACCTCACTTCGGGCATCACACCGCTCTCAGGCATTGGGAACAGATGTAGGGCGTTGCGGAAGTGGCTTGCTGCCAGTTCGGCTTTCTCCACATTCTCTCCGTCAGCTTTGTTTATCACTATGCCGTCGGCTATTTCCATAATACCGCGCTTGATACCTTGCAGTTCGTCGCCCGTACCAGCCAACTGTATCAGCAGAAAGTAATCGACCATAGAGTGGCAGGCTGTTTCGCTCTGTCCCACACCTACTGTCTCGACGAATATGTTGTTATATCCGGCAGCTTCGCAAAGGATGATGCTTTCGCGGGTTTTGCGAGCCACACCTCCCAGGCTGCCTGCCGTGGGTGAAGGGCGGATGAACGACTTAGGATGCACCGCCAGTTTCTCCATGCGGGTCTTGTCGCCTAAGATGCTTCCCTTGGTCTTTTCCGACGAAGGGTCGATAGCAAGTACGGCCAGTTTGCCGCCATCGCGTTCCAGCAG
>DEJD01000024.1:25948-26166 GCA_002353215.1 Prevotellaceae bacterium UBA2757 | reverse complement strand
GTAATCAAAACTACTTTTCCGTTAAGCATAATTGTAACTATTAAATGTTTATATTTATTGTCCTATAAATTTCCCCTTTCCTTATCTAGGTAGTACTTGTATGTACCTACAGTGAGCTCGTCGCATGCAGCTTCGTCGCAAACTACGATAGCATGTGGGTGCATCTGAAGCATAGAGGATGTCCACTTGTGTGAGATATATCCGTCGATGCAGTGCTT
>DEJD01000024.1:24765-25859 GCA_002353215.1 Prevotellaceae bacterium UBA2757 | reverse complement strand
GGAACGAGGTCGAGGTTGCCTTCGAAGAAACGGCTGTTAGCGTGAATAGTATCTGTGGTGAGTGTTTTGATGCGAGTCTTGCTGGCAAGAGACGAACCTGGTTCGTTGAAAGCCAGGTGTCCGTCAGGACCTACACCACCCATGAAGAGGTCGATGCCGCCTGCTGCTTCGATTGCCTTCTCGTAGTCTTCACATTCCTTGATAAGATCCTCGGCATTTCCGTTTAGGATGTGTACATTCTCAGGTTTTATGTCGATGTGAGAGAAGAAGTTTGTCCACATGAAGCTATGGTAGCTCTCAGGGTGTTCTTCAGGCAGTTTCACGTATTCATCCATGTTGAATGTAACTACATTCTGGAAAGATAATTCGCCTGCCTCGTACTTCTTGATAAGTTCGCGATAGAGTCCCAGTGGTGATGAACCAGTAGGGCAACCCAACTTGAAAGGCTTATCGGGTGTTGGATTAGCCTCGATAATGCGCTTTGCTACGTAATTTGCAGCCCATTTAGACATGGACTCATAATCAGGTTCGATGATTACTCTCATAAGAATTCTTTTATGGTTATATAATTGTTAACATGTAATAATCATATGGTTCAAAGATGGATGCAAAGGTAATTGTTTGGGATAAAAAATGGAAAAATATGGCAAAAAAAGTTAAAAAAACATTTCATTTTTTTATTTTGGGGCTACAGATATAGGAATATGACATATTGTATGTGCTATTTTATTTGTCAAGAGTCAAGAGTCAAGAGTCAAGAGTCTAGAGTCAAGAGTCAAGGGTCTAGAGTCTTTAACCGCTAACCGCTAAACTCTAACCGCTAACCATTTTTCATTTTTAATTTTTCATTCTTCATTATAAAATTCGTACCTTCGCGCCAAATATTATATAATATGAGTATTGAAGAAAGAATCGTAAATGGTGTGCAGGCTGGAGTAAAGGCTCTGTACGGCATGGAAGCAAGTGCATCACAGGTGCAATTGCAGAAAACAAAAGCTGAGTTCGAAGGACACTTGACAGTGGTAGTCTTCCCCTTTGTGAAGGCTGCCAGAAAGTCGCCGGAACAGGTTGGTGAGGAACTCGGAAAGTACCTC
>DEJD01000024.1:19242-24742 GCA_002353215.1 Prevotellaceae bacterium UBA2757 | reverse complement strand
CTGAGAATCTGGGTGATGTAGTGGAAAAATATAATGTAGTAAAGGGCTTTTTGAACTTGGTAGTCAGTGATGCTCCTTGGGTAGAACTGCTCAATAAGATAAACGGCGACGAACAGTTCGGCTTTAAGCCGGTGACTGCCAGCAGTCCGCTGGTGATGATTGAATATTCTTCACCAAACACGAATAAACCTCTCCATCTGGGTCATGTAAGAAACAACCTGCTTGGTGCTGCCCTGGCACGCATCGTAGAGGCAAACGGTAATAAGGTGGTGAAAACCAATATCGTGAACGACCGAGGTATTCATATCTGTAAGTCTATGCTGGCTTGGTTGAAGTGGGGCAACGGTGAGACTCCGGAGTCGAGCGGCAAGAAGGGAGATCACCTGATTGGTGACTATTATGTGTTGTTCGACAAACACTATAAAGCTGAATGTGACGAACTGTGCAAGCAGTATGTGGCTGAAGGAATGGATGCAGAGGCTGCCAAGGAAAAGGCAAAGCAGGAAGCTCCGCTGATTAAAGAGGCTCATGCTATGCTGGTGAAATGGGAAAAGAACGACCAGGAAGTGCGTTCTTTGTGGCGTAAGATGAACGAGTGGGTGTATGCCGGATTTGATGAGACATATAAGATGATGGGTGTGAGCTTCGATAAGATTTACTACGAATCAGACACATATCTGGAAGGTAAGAAGAAGGTGATTGAAGGACTCCAGAAGGGGTTGTTCTACAAGCGCGACGACGGCAGTGTGTGGGCTGACTTGACTGGTGAAGGACTTGATGAGAAACTTCTGTTGCGCAGCGACGGAACATCAGTATATATGACTCAGGATATTGGTACCGCTAAATTGCGTTTCCAGGATTTCCCTATCGACAAGATGATTTATGTGGTGGGCAACGAACAGAACTANNAACTACCATTTCCAGGTGCTCTCGATTCTGTTGGATAAGTTAGGATTCAAGTGGGGTAAGGATCTGGTGCACTTCTCTTATGGAATGGTGGAACTGCCAAACGGCAAGATGAAGTCGAGAGAGGGAACCGTAGTGGATGCTGACGACCTGATGGCAGCTATGATAGAGGATGCCTACAAGGCAAGCGAGGACAAGATGAAGACTTTGGATATGGATGAAGAGGAGGCTCGTGAGGTGGCACGCAAAGTAGGACTCGGTGCACTGAAGTATTTCATCCTGAAGGTAGATGCCCGTAAGAATATGTTGTTCAATCCAGAGGAATCTATCGATTTCAACGGTAATACAGGTCCGTTCATCCAATATACATATGCACGTATTCAGAGCATTATGCGTAAGGCAAAGGAACAGGGAATCATTATTCCTGAGAGTCTGAATACGGATGTGAAGATATCTACCAAGGAAACTGAACTCATACAGAAACTGAATCAGTTTGAAGCTGCTGTGCGTCAGGCCGGTATCGACTATAGTCCGTCGGGAATCTGTAATTACTGTTATGAACTGACTAAGCAGTTTAACCAGTTCTACCACGATTTCACTATTCTTGGCGAACAGAACGAGGCTGTGAAGGTGTTCCGCTTGTCGCTGTGTAAGGCTGTGGCAAAGGTGGTGAAGAACGGAATGGGTCTGTTGGGCATTGAGATGCCTGAAAGAATGTAACAGAGCATATTTTCCGTGTCGCAGTACAATTTTAAACAGGTAAATGCCGTTTAAATATACAGATTACTAACCGAATAAAAGATGAAGAAGTTTTTCCTGCTTCTGTTAACTTGTTTTGCTGCTTTTGCTGCTTCGACTGCAGTGGCAGCAGATAGCGATTGGAAGGTATATGCCTCGTATCATAATGCCACGAAGAGTGTGGAACTGGGTAACAGGGTATATGTACTTGCCAATGGTGATTTGTATAGTTACGGCACTGACGACCAAAGCATTGAAACGTATGATAAGGCCGGTGAACTGAATGATTTCGGTATATACGATATTCAGGCATGCAGCGGTACGAACGAGGTGGTCGTTATCTATAAAAATGGCAATGTGGACTTGTTGTCTGCCGGAGGCGATGTCTTCAATATCTCCGATTTGAAAACCAAAAGTCTGGTTGACAAGACCCTGAACGATGTGGTGCTGGAAGGTACCACTCTGTATATATCGACCAATTCCGGTTTGGCAATTCTGGATGTGAAAAACCGTCTTTTCAATAATATATACAGTCTGGGATATCAGGTGAAGGCTGTGTGTGAGAATGACGGATATGTGGTGGCTTCAACCTCTAATGGTGTTTATAGAGGAAAGAGATCTATAAACCTGCTTGACCCTAAGAACTGGGAAAAAATCAGTGATGTGGCTGCTTTCAAGAAATTCCTGAAGATAGGTAACAGCGTGTTTGCACAAGCATTGGAGATGTATAAGATAGACAATATGTCGGATATGTCCAAGACGCAGATAACTGCTGATAGGGTTTCCAATAGTTTTGTGTGCAATGGAAAAGTTTTCTTCACAACGACAGATAATAAACTGAAGTCTGTTGACGAAGCTGGAGCAGTGCAGACATATACTGCGCCCTTTGCTGTAAGTCATCTTCTTTATAAGTCGAATAACTATTGGGCTTCATGCGGTGAGACCGGCTTTATGGCATTGGGACTCAACGGAAGCAGTTTTACCCAGACGGTAGGAGATGTTACTCCTAACAGTCCTGTGCGTAATTACTCATACCGACTGAATATGATAGACAGACGTCTCCTGGTGGCAGGCGGAAATTTCTATTATCCGGAGGTGGAATATACAGGAACTGCCATGAAATATGAAGATGGCAAGTGGACAGCCTTCGACGAGAAAGCAGCTATAGACTTGGTAGGTGCTAATACCTATCATAATGTGACTGATGTGGTGCAAGACCCTAATGACTCAGAACATCATTGGCTGGGAACAAAACGAAGTGGTATTTACGAATTCAAAGACTATAAGTTAACAAGACATTTCTCTTACGATAACTCTCCACTGACGACAATTCTTCCAAACTCATCAAATCCTCAGAATTATGTCAGAGTGACCGGTTTGAATTATGATTCCCAGAGAAATCTGTGGATGTGTAATAATCAATGCGATACCATAGTACGTATATTGAAGAACGACGGTAAATGGATAGCATATTATTATGAAGAGATAAAGGGATTTCCAACCTTCGACTATGTGATGTTTGACAAACGTGAATGGGCTTGGATAAATAGCCGAAGACTGACGGAGATATCGGCAGGCGGTCTGCTGATTGTAAATACAAACGGAACCATCAACACCCAGAAAGATGATACACATAAGTTTGTAAAATCAATTACGAATCAGGATAATCAGACATACGGAATAGACGTTTGCTATTGTATGGAAGAGGATATGGACGGAGCTATCTGGATTGGATTGAGTAACGGACTGTTTGTGGCAAATAACCCCGAAAACATATTCTCATCTGATTACAAATTCACACAGATAAAGGTTGCCAGAAACGATGGAACCGGTCTTGCTGACTATCTTCTGAATGGAGTAAGAGTCACCTGTATAGCTGTGGATGGTGCAAATAGAAAGTGGATAGGATCGGGCGGTAGTGGAGTATATCTTATCAGTGCTGACGGACAGGAGGAACTGCTTCATTTCACGAAAAATGATTCTCCGCTTATATCAGACAATATAAACGATATAGAAATTGACGGTACTACTGGTGAGGTGTTTTTCGCTACTGATGCCGGACTGTGTTCTTATTTGGGTGATGCCGTTGATGCTGAGAGTACTTTGAACGAGAATAATATTAAGGTGTATCCGAATCCGATACGTCCGGAGTCGCGCCAACTGGTAAGGGTTACAGGTCTGTCATACAATACCAATGTGCAGATTGCCAATGCCGCCGGACGTCTTGTGTATGAGGGTACATCGAACGGAGGTGAGTTTACATGGAACTGCCGAACATCTTCCGGCAAACCTGTGGCATCGGGAGTGTATTATATTCTTGCTACTGACTCTGACGGTAAGAAGGGTGCCACTGCGAAGGTACTTGTAATAAGATAAGTGCTCGAAAATGAAATGCCTCGTCGTTATTTGTGGACTTCTGTTATTCAATACATTCTTATGGGCTGAATCTTTACCTAAAGTATATTTGACTGCCCCAAATCTTTCCACAGAGTATAGCAACGGAACAATCAGGATAGATGATGGCACAGAGATGTTAGCCGATGTACGGTACAGAGGGGCTACGTCGTTGCAATATCAAAAGAAATCATTTGCTATAAGGCTAAAAGATTCAGAAGGCAATAAGGTAAATGCAGCACTCCTGGGAATGCGTTCTGACAATTCCTGGATTCTCGATGCGATGGCGGCAGACAAGGCAAGAATGCGAAATAGGGTATCCACGGATTTATGGCTTGATTTTTCTCACAAAGTATATTATGCCAACCAGGAACCACAGGTGTTGAATGGTACTCGCGGAAAGTTTGTCGAGGTATTTCTCAATAATGATTACTATGGGCTGTTCTGTCTGACAGAGAAGATAGACCGTAAACAGTTAAAGCTGAAGAAGTGTACTTCCAATGCTGTGCGCGGGGAACTCTTCAAGGCAACGGGTTATGGCTCTATGTGGATTCCAGACGAATCACGATATGCATGGGACAATAGTAGTAATGTGTGGGATGAAGTATGGGAATTGCAATATCCGGATACAGAAGAGGGCGAACCTATAGACTGGGAACCATTTGTGAACATAGTTCGCTGGTTGAATGCGGCTACAGATAAGGAGATAAATGAACGACTGGCTGATAAAACCGACGTACTGGTGTGGACAGATTATTTCCTGTTGGTTGATTTGATTCTGGCTGACGACAATGTTGCTAAGAATATGTATGTGTCATTCTACGATTTGAACCAGGCTGATTGCCGTCTTACAGTGACACCTTGGGATATGGATGCCACATGGGGCAGGAATTATAAGAGAGAACCCGAGGATGCTGAAACGGAAACTCCACTATATCATCAGATATATTCACGTATGATTAATTCGACAAATGCATGGTCGGAGTTATTCAAACCGCGTTATGCAGAATTGAGAAAAACATATTTCTCTCTGCCTGTGTTGAAGAGTTATTTCAGTAGATACTTTGATTTATTCGGAACAACCGGTGTTGCACAACGCGAAATCGCACGATGGAATGAAGTAGATGGAATTCAACTTGACTTTGATGCGGAGGAACTATATATATATGATTGGATAGAACAGCGTCTTGCTATCCTTGATCAACGATATAATTATAAGGATGATGCTGATGCGATAAACATCCTTGCAGAGGAACATGCTTCCACCTCCTATCCTGTTTACAGCATCTACGGACACATAGTGGGCGCGGTGCCTGAACCGACCTGTGAGAGATTGCGTGAATTACAACTGAAACAGGGTGTTTATATTGTAGGAAACAAAAAAATCGTTGTGAAATACTGAAGTAAAAACTATTCTGACTCATCAACCTAAACCAAAAACGAATATGCTCTCAATACTTAT
>DEJD01000024.1:16219-19138 GCA_002353215.1 Prevotellaceae bacterium UBA2757 | reverse complement strand
CATATCATAAACAAACAGAACGTCGGACTGGCTACTACCCGAAATTTTTTAGCAAAGAATGCTTTATATGATTGGGTGCTGTTCATCGATTGTGATGCCCAGGTGATTCACGATGATTTCCTGGCTAATTATATAAATAATGTAGGAAAGAGTGATGTGATTGTCGGTGGTCTGCAACACCCGTTGCATAATGACGATCCGAACCGCACGTTGCGATTTAAGTACGAGACCGAGGCTGATAAAACCCGTGGGGCAGAGTACAGAAACCAGAATCCGTACGATAAATTCTCAGCCTTCAATTGTATGGTTCGCAGGTCAATGTTTC
This sequence comes from Prevotellaceae bacterium UBA2757, assembly GCA_002353215.1. Next base: position 18,813 of record DEJD01000024.1, on the reverse strand, counting down.
TGTGCATATTGTTCGATGAGAACTGTAAGCAATATGGCTATGAAGATACGCTCTTCGGTTTGGACCTGAAACGACGTGGTATCAGTATTCTGCATATAGATAATACGTTGCTTCATACGGGAATAGATACCAATAAGGCATTTTTGCAAAAGACTGAAACAGCACTAAACACCCTTCTTTCGCTTGGAAACAAAATGCAGAGTGGCAGTTCGCTGCTGAATATGTATGCACGTTTCTCGCGTCGCCGTTGCACATGGGTGTTGCGCATGCTTTATTCTCTGTTCGGGGCTGTAATGCGCAGAAATCTCCTTTCGGCTCATCCGTCGCTGACTGTTTTTAACCTGTACAAACTCTGTTACTTTGCTCATATAGCCCGGTAAACTTATTTTATGCTGTTCAATACTGTCACATATCTTCTGTTCCTTCCAATAGTATTTGCTATATATTGGAGTGTGCGCAGCAGTAAGTGGCAAAATGGGGTGCTTCTGATTGCCAGCATGGTCTTTTATGGGTGGTGGAGTGTTCCTTTTCTGGGATTGATGCTCGGTACTTGTCTTTTCAATTACCTGTGTGTCAGGATAATTACGCAATGTGGCAGACCCCGCCTGTGGCTTACGGGTTTACTGCTGTTCAATTTCGGAATACTTGGAGTATTCAAGTATTTCAATTTCTTTGCAGAGAATCTCTCGGAACTTCTTGGGCTATTGGGAATGAAAGCTGATATGCCGACTCTTAGTATAATACTCCCTGTCGGTATCAGTTTCTATACTTTCCAACTCTCAGCTTATGCCATTGACTGTTATCGCAGTAAGAAAGTTGCTGTTCCATCGTTACTTTCGTTTCTTACTTTTATAACATTTTTCCCTCAACTTGTTGCAGGACCTATTGAAAGGGCGAGTAACCTGCTGAGCCAGGTGGAGCAAAGGCGTACTTTCGATGAGGCTCAAGCTACAGAAGGTATGCGGCTCCTGCTTTGGGGACTGATGAAGAAAATGCTTTTGGCAGATAATTGTGCCTTTCAGGTTGATTACATCTTCGAACATTATACTACATTAAATGCTACAACGCTTTGGATGGGAGCTCTTTACTTCACATTCCAAATTTATGGCGACTTCTCCGGGTATAGCGATATGGCAGTAGGTTCGGCACGATTGTTCGGTATTAATATAACACGTAACTTCCTGCGACCTTACTTTGCTACTTCAATGCAGGACTTCTGGCGTCGTTGGCATGTAACCCTTATGTCATGGTTCAAGGATTATGTGTATATCCCTATGGGAGGAAACCGGAGAGGAAAACTCCGTCAACGTCTGAATCTCGCAGTTGTATTCCTGCTCAGCGGACTTTGGCATGGAGCCAACTGGACATTTGTGGGCTGGGGATTCTATCATGCCTTGATTTACCGTTTGCCTGTACGTCGCCTTGCCTTTCTGTTTGTCATGCTTGGATGGGTGATATTCCGTTCGCCCGACATATCTTCTGCTGCAGGTTATTTTGCAGGAATGTTTGATATACATTCCGTTGGCGTCTTGGAGTGTAGCCGAATGCCTCTCTTTTATATTCTGCTGCTTGTGCTGACAGAATGGAAAATGAAGGACTCGGAACATCCCTTCCGTTGGCAATCCAATGGTATCCAATCTTGTCAGACAGTTCGTATGTTGGTATATCTTATTGTGTTTGTCTGCACCGTTATATTCGGAGGTGACAAAACCCAATTTATTTATTTCCAGTTCTAATGCGTAGTTTTATATATAAGATATCAGTATTCTCACTGTTGGTGCTCATCCCGCTCATCAGTGCTGAGGTATATGTGGAATCGTTGCCTAATCCGTCAAAAACGAAACATCAGTGGATGAGGCAGCATTCACGTTCTGTCAATACCCTGATACTGGGCAGCAGTCATACATTTTATGGAGTGCGTCCCGACAAACTGCCTGTGTCTGCCTTTAACTTGGCTCAGGTAGCTCAGACATATCGTTATGACTATTATCTGTTGCGACACTACCCAACTGATAGTCTGCGGAATGTAATTTTGCCTTATTCCTATTTTTCCATATACGAGGATTTTGAGAGTATGCCCCGGGAGCGTTGGAATGCTATCCGATACCGACTTTATATGGATTGTGATATTCATCCACGTATCAGTTATTACGGATTTGAGTGTTCTTCCATAAATTCTCTGACTGAAAAATTGAAGAGTTTATGGCAGCCGTCTGTGGTGTCGTGGGATTCGCTGGGGTGGGGAACTGACTACAGGTTGGAAAATAGAAAAGAACAGTGGGATAACGGGTATGAAGCAGCACAATATAATACATATAACGATACATCCCTTGTTGACCTGAATGTGTCGATACTTGACAGCATGATGACATATCTCGACAGACGAAACCTTCAATTATTGATGATTACAACTCCTTTGTCACCTGATTTCCGTGCGGCACAATCTCCGGCACAAGTAAAAAGGAATGAACGAGTACTCAAACGACTGCTTCGTCTTCATCCTAAAGTGAAATATATTGATTATAGCTCGGATTCCGTTTTTTGTGATTCAGATTTCTTCGACTCCCATCATCTGAGTGATTATGGTGCTGCAA
>DEJD01000024.1:15408-16159 GCA_002353215.1 Prevotellaceae bacterium UBA2757 | reverse complement strand
GTGATTTGGAAAATATTGCCATGCAGGATGGATACGTAGATAGGCTTGTCTTCATCGAGCAGTTCTATCTGTTCATCACTCATAAGGTTGTTGTTGTAAAGCACACGCAAACGATACTCCCCAGTTTTGGGCGCGTATCTTTTCATTAGGTTAACTCTGTAGGTGCGTTCTTCGTTTGCCCCCAACGTATATCCTTGCTGGTAAAGGTAAAACGACTTATATTCCTCGTTTGTGGGTTCCATCTTGAAGTATATGCGTCCTGACGATTCAGTATTATGATTCTTTATTGTAAAACTGAAATCCGGAACCTGCGCATTGATAAGCAGATCGGGTATGTCTATATCGGCGAGTTCCAACCATGCTGTGTTCATGGTGTCGCTACTTAGTTCGACTACTTCGTTTCCTACTGAACATAAAAGGTAGTTTGGAATGCCTGTGTTACAGAGTACTGGATGCCATGTACCCTGATCGCGAAACATAGGCTGAATGCGGTATTTCCCTGCAGGTATTTCCCCGTTTATTGTTATCTGCATCGAATCGGTATATGCTGTGTCTTCTACTTCTTCAAGTTCAAATGTGCGGTCATAGGTGTAGAGTGTGTCAACAATCCGTTCATCCTTAGTGAGCATAATTGCAACAGAATCGTCGTGCATATTGTAACCTATATTTCCCAACTCCTGCACTAGAATCTCCATAGCTTCACCTCGAGCAGCCTTCGTTGTCTTCGCCTTTATTCCTTGCATTGCGAATA
>DEJD01000024.1:6170-15344 GCA_002353215.1 Prevotellaceae bacterium UBA2757 | reverse complement strand
ACGTTCATGCCTAACTCAGGACTCTGCACGTGATTATATTCATCATAGTCGCCATTCATACATTCCAAAGTTGTCCATCCGTCTTCTTTTCCGAAGGGATTCCCAAGCATGATGTGGAATCTGTCGTATTCGTCATATCCGTCGAGGACGAAAGAATGACCTCCGTTTTGGTTATATGCAGAAATGAGTACCGGGCGTTTTGCAGCAAGTTCGCGTTTCAGCATGGTGGTTATTTCTTTTTTAGTATAGAAATCGCGGAAATGGATCTGTGCAGCCTTGCTGTATTTGAAGTAATTCACGAGTGCAATGGGTTGCATAACGGTTCTTGCACCACTGGCATTACTTTGGTATCGCATATTTACGCTTATACCGCAGTCGCTCAGAAGATGACTGATTCGTTCTGCGTCTTCATCCGTGTATTCTCCTTCGGGATATTCATACAACATCTTATTCCATTCGTAATGACTGTTTTCGAAGTTAGCATACAAAATCTGTTTGCAACCAGTGCTATCTTCATAGGAGTGTTCTCCTTCGCCTTGGGCTGGGTGTTTCCAATAGTGCATCACTTGTGCCTGCGACAGAGCAACGCAACCTGCAGGACAGTGTTCTCCTTCAATTAGGGGAGTGTGGTTCCAGTATGGTGCACTGTATTGGTGCCAACGGTTGATTGGTGCCACGAGGGGATCGATACGTAGGGGTAGGTTTTCCTCCTGCTTGTCCGCTGTCTTCAGTGGTGTGCGGCTGAAGTGCAGTTGTGTCTGCTGTTGTGTTTTCTCTGCTGGCACTATGGTATTCTTGCGTTTCAGCAACGGGTGCTCCGGCATCAGATGCTGAGCGGATAATACTTGTGCTGACAAGCAGAATAATATGAAGATAAATTTTTTCATCGCGGCAAAGGTAATGAAAAATATTTTTTCGTACCTTTGTTTTGGATATTAAATTGTAATACTATGAAACGACTTGTTTTCTTGACAGGTGCAGGAATGTCAGCAGAGAGCGGCATCAGCACTTTCCGTGATAGTGGTGGTCTGTGGGAACAGTATCCCGTACAGCAAGTAGCGAGTATTGAGGGGTATATGGCAGACCCCGAGTTAGTAATCAATTTTTACAATGAACGCCGTCGTCAGCTTCTTGAGGTAAAACCATGTGAGGGGCATCGTCTAGTGGCAAGTATGGAAAAGGATTACGATGTGACGGTGATTACTCAGAATGTGGACAACTTGCATGAGAAGGCCGGTAGCACGAAAGTTATTCATCTGCATGGGGAACTGATGAAAGCTACCTCAACGAACAATCCGAATGATCCTCGTTGTATTGTAACGCTTCCGGAGGATAATCCCGACATAAAGATGGGACAGAAGGCGGCCGACGGTTCCCAGTTGCGCCCATTCATCGTGTGGTTTGGCGAAAGTGTACCCATGATAGAACCTGCTATTGCAGAGGTGATGAAGGCCGATATTGTTGTGGTTATCGGCACTTCATTGAATGTCTATCCTGCAGCGGGGTTGTTGGGATATGTGAGCAGCGGTTGTAAGATATACCTCATAGATCCTGCAGATGTGCGTTACGACCGCTCGCTTGGTATAACGCACATAAAGAAAGGGGCATCGGAGGGTATGCGCGAACTTATTGCTGAACATATACCCGTTGCACACGAGTAGATATTCCTGTAAGCACTTCGTATGGAATAGTTTCTATTGCATCACTGAGTACGGTAATTGGGAGGTCGTTGCCAAAGATAATGGCATGATCTCCCACTTTGCATTTTATATCAGTGACGTCAATCATACACACATCCATGCAAATGTTGCCTACGTATTCAGCACGTTGCCCATTTACGAGACAGTAGCAGTGGCGGTTGCCCAGTCGACGGTTAAGTCCGTCGGCATACCCGATAGGAATAGCAGCTATGCGTGACGGGCGTTGCAGGATAGTCTTCCGACTATATCCGATGGAGTCTCCTGCTGGCACATCGCGAATTTGCAAGATGGTGGTCTTCAATGTCGCAACATTATTCAGGATTTGGTTGTTGCGTGGATTGATGCCGTAGAGACCGAGTCCGAGTCGAACCATGTCGAGTTGGTACTCCGGGAAGTGTTCAATGCCTGCTGAATTGCAGATGTGACGCAGAATTTTGTGAGAGTAAACGTCTTGCAACTGTTGGCTTGCTTTGTTGAAGAGTTCAAACTGCTTACGTGAGAAATCGTCGAATTCATCGCCATCACTGCCTACGAAATGACTGAATACGGAACAAGGTACGAGGGCTGCCTGATGGGTCAGAATGTATATGAGTTGTTGCATGTCGTTGTCAGGATTGAATCCCAAACGGTGCATTCCTGTGTCGAGTTTTATATGGATTGGGAAATTGGTGATACCATACTTCTCAGCGTATCTGATGAGTTCCAAAAGCATATCGAATGAAAATATCTCTGGTTCCAGTTTGTAGTCGAAAAGCATCTTGAAGGAAGTCATCTCGGGGTTCATCACCATTATGTTGGCTGTTATGCCTGCCTTACGCAGGTCGGCACCCTCGTCAGCTACTGCTACAGCGAGATAATCAACACCTGCGTCTTGTAACGTCTTGCTTATCTCCAAAGCTCCTGTGCCGTAGCCACTTGCCTTGACCATGCAAACCATCTTTGTGTCGCGGTGCATGAACTGTCTGTAGTATGCTACGTTGTTTCGTATAGCGTTCAGGTCAATCTCCAGAATGGTTTGGTGCACTTTCAGTGTGAGCAGGTCGGCAATCTTGTCAAAGTGGAATTTTCGTGCTCCTTTTATTAGAATGAATTCATCACGAAGAGAAGCGAAGGTTTCGCTGCTGATGAAATCGTCGGTTGTGCTGAACGAGTAGTGTGGCATTGGGAAATAATCTGCATTCTGAGTGGTTTCTTCACCCACGAGAATGACTTTTTCTATCCCTCGTGATGCAGCCATTTGTGCCACCTTTGTGTAAAGAGCACGAGGTGATTCGCCCGATTGTAGAATGTCGGAGAGAATGAGAGTGCGATGCTGCCGTTTTGTGTCGGGACGGCGATACATGAAATCGAGAGCGATGTCGAGTGAATGTATGTCGGAGTTGTATGTGTCGTTGATGAGGGTGCAGCCATTGATTCCTTCTTTCACTTCCAGTCTCATGGCGATAGGTTCGAGTTTCGACATTCGTTCGCAGAGATCGTCGATGGTAATCTTTGTGCCAAGGATCAGTACAGTAACGAAACAGGTTATACTGTTTTCGATGGCAGCATCATCGATAAACATAAGTGTGTAACTGCCTTGCTTGCCTTCATATTCGAAGTGTACAGTGGCTTGTTGTCCGCTCTTCTCAATCTTCAGTACGTTCAGGTGTATGCGTTCGATGTTTTGTGGAAGGAGAGAAGCACAACGTGCAATAGTGCTGCTCTTGCTGTTGATAACTACCTTCTGGCAGTGTTGGAACAGCAACATTTTTTCTGAGCATTTGATGTCGTAAGAAAGGAAATTCTCCTGATGCGCAGCTCCGAGGTTTGTCATCACACCGATGGTCGGTTGGATTATAGGTTCGAGTCGTCCCATCTCGCCTGGTTGGGAAATGCCTGTCTCGAAAATGGCGATGTCGTGTTGTTGGTTCAGGAGCCAAATGCTAAGTGGTACTCCTACCTGGGAGTTGTAGCTGCGAGGTGAACGACATACGTTGTATTCGGGTGAAAGAAGTTGGTAGAGCCACTCCTTTACAGTTGTTTTGCCGTTAGAACCTGTTATTCCGATTACTGGAATGTTGAACTGTCTGCGATGATGTGCTGCGAGAGTCTGCAGGGCTGCGAGTGGAGATTTGACAACGAGGAAATTACAGTCGCCAGTATCCTTGGGTGCAGTTTGTACGACGAAATTGCGTACTCCGCGCCGTCTGAGTTCTGCTATATATTTATGTCCGTCATTCTTCTGTGTTTTCAAAGCGAAGAAAAGAGTCTCTTCGGGAAAACAGAGTGAGCGACTATCGATGAGTAGCCAGTTGATGGCAGTGTCATGGTTGCCAATGCGCTCAGCTCCAATAATCTCTGTGATTTGTGATGTAGTGTATGTCATTTCTTTTTACTTAATTATTTCTCTGTGTTGACTGCGTTTCCATTCTTTTAGTCTGAGACGGCATTCCTCCTGTGTCTGTGGCGACATATATGTCTGTTGGAACTTCTGCCAGATGTATTCAACGGCAGTAGGAGAGGGGTGAATCATGTCGTCGGCATAAAATCTGTAGTCTCGCAGTTCGTCGAGCATTATTTCGTATGATGGGAAATAGCTGACGAAATCTTCAGTGTCGGCAGTGTTGAACAATTCGTCAACGGCTTGCAACAGTATTCCTTTGCTGATTTGGTTTATGTGTAGTCCATCACGTTTGTGGCGTATAGGGCTTACTGTGAATATAATGCGTAGTTTAGGGTTTGTTGAACGAAGTAGTCCGAGGAGCATCTGCCATTGGTCTGCGATGTCGTAGGCAGAAAGCCTTTCACGCAGGAAAAGAGCATCGGGTTGTTTGTGGCAATTGGCTACGAGCATTCCGTTTTCTTTCAGTCGGTAGATAATAGCAGTGCCAAGTGTGATGATGAGCAGGTCAGCATGTTCCAGAAAATCAGCTGCGGTGGCGGTTGTGTCGTTGAGACTCTTTACTATCGTCTCGTATTGTGAGGCTGAGAATCTGGAGTGATGCATCCATGAGTGCCAGACTCCGTCGGTAGCCTGAAACACCTCTTTAGACGATTGCTCGTATTGATTACGACTAATGCAGCGCAGCAAGAGTGCTGCGATAGATGCTGGATTGTAAAGTGTGCCGAAAGGGTTAGCCATTGTCTTAAACCCTGATTCGGTGAACTTTTTGCCCATTTCATCAGCAAAACACGACCCCAAAAGCATGATTTTGCAATCGTGTTCGATTTCAAATGTTCCTTTCGGAATGTCAACTATTGTCTGTAATTCCATTACTGAGCTTGTTCGTCGAGATATGAGTCTTTAAAACCAAGGAAATAGAGTACGCCGTCGATACCGATGGTGTTGATACTCTGTTGGGCGTTGGCTACAACACGAGGTTTTGCGTGGAAGGCAATACCCAAGCCGGCTTCGTTGAGCATAGGCAAGTCGTTGGCTCCGTCACCTACGGCAATGGTCTGTTGCAAATCGACTTTCTCCACTTGTGCAATGAGGCGCAGAAGTTCGGCCTTGCGCTTTCCATCAACGATTTCGCCTACGTAGTTGCCTGTTAGATGACCAGTTTCGTCTATCTCCAGTTCGTTGGCATATACATAGTCGATGCCGTATTTCTTCTGAATATATTCGCCAAAGAAGGTGAATCCACCGCTGAGGATGGCGATTTTGTATCCGTACTTCTTCAGAACATACATGAGTCGGTCCACTCCTTCGGTAAAGGGTAGGTTTTCAGCTATTTCTCGCATTACGCTAACATCGAGTCCTTTGAGGAGTTTGCAGCGTCGGGTGAACGACTCTTTGAAGTCTATTTCGCCTCGCATGGCACTGGCAGTGATAGCAGCTACTTCGTCATATACTCCGTGTTTGCGAGCCAACTCATCGATTACTTCGGCTTGAATGAGTGTTGAATCCATATCGAAGCAAATGAGACGTCGCATGCGTCGGTACATATTGTCGATCTGGAACGAACCATCTATTTCCAGTTCTCTCGACATCTTGAGAAGTTCTGCATGCAGAGCTTCCTTGTCGCGTGGAGTTCCGCGTACAGAAAACTGAATACATGCACGGTTTTTCTCTCTTGGATAAAGTATACTGGCGCGTCCGGTGAGTCGCTGAATACCATCGATATTGAGTCCTTGATCCTTGATAAGTCTGCTTACAGCTTCAATCTGACGAGCTTCAAGTCTGCGTCCGAGCACTGTGAGCATATAACGATTCTTTCCCTGTCGTGCCACCCATGCCTCGTATTCATCGATGGTGATAGGGTAGAAGCGAATGTTGACTCCAAGTTCTGATGCTTTGAAGAGCAGGTCCTTCATTACGCTTCCTGATTTTTCTTCAGCTACACGGATAAGTATTCCGAGGGAAAGGGTGGAGTGAATGTCAGCCTGTCCAATGTCTTGGATGTTCACGTCGTACTTCGAGAGTATTCCCATTATGCTCGCGGTTAGTCCTGGGCGGTCTTCACCGGTGATGCGAACGAGCATCAGTTCTTCGTTTGTCATAGATTTGGTTCTTTAGTTTTCATTCTGAGCGCGAAGTTAGAAAATTTTCCTTATAGTTTGTAGCGGATAAATTGGAAAAATATGTAATTTTGCAGCGGAAAAGTAAGAACAATACTTTTATATGTGCAAAAAACCCTTGCATATGCAATCTTTTGGTGCTGAGAAATAATAATTATCAAATAAAAATATGAAAAAAAATTTTTATTTTTACTTTGCTATAGCCCTCCTGCTGGGTAGTATTCTGTTTGTTTCTTGTGGAAAAAAAGACGAAAAAGAACATGGTGCTCCGGGAACTGAGGACTATTATGATCGTGACCAATATGGTAATATAATAATAAATCCATACAATTTTCCTGATGTGGCATTCCGAGTTTATCTGTATGATACATATGGAGTTGGAGGGGTGGTAACTCATGCGGATATAGAAAAGGCTACCAAGATAGATGTTAGTAACATGGGTATAAAAGATCTAAGTGGAATAGAAATCTTTTTTAAGCTTGATAGTCTGATTTGTTATGGAAACCAAATTACTTCGTTAGATCTTTCTAAGTTTTCTTTACTGACACATCTTGATTGTTCTACAAACCAGCTTACATCGCTTGATCTGTCGAAGAATGCCGGTTTGACACAATTGTTGTGCTATGAAAACAAACTCACTTCACTTGACGTATCGCACAACGAGGTGCTGGCAGATTGTGATTGCTCTGCAAACCAACTTACTTCGCTTTCTATGAAGTATAATGATTTTCTGACACAATTGGACTGCTCTGCAAACCAACTTACTTCTCTTGATGTGTCGAGAAATGAAATGCTGACATACTTGAACTGCTCCGCAAACAAGCTCCCTGCACTTGATTTGTTCATGAATCCTTATTTGATAGAGTTGGATTGTTCCGATAACGATATCACTTTTCTTGATCTTACAAACAATAATGAATTGAAAGTTTTTCACTGCGACGAAAATGAAGTCTCTGTTATCGGTTGGCCTAAATAAAGCCATTTCATCGGTATTTTAGTGAAAAATCCCAAATAGATATTTGCAAGTTTTCTTGTAGCAGGGCAGCAACTTTCGTGTTGCTGCCTGTTTTGTGTGTATTTATTGTGTATTTGTTTTGAAAAGTCGCTGAAAATTCGGAATTTTGCACCTTGTTAAGAGTAATTAGTTAAAACAAATAGAATAAGATGAAAGATTTTGTAAAGGAATTGACATGGAGAGGCATGATTCATCAGATGATGCCTGGTACGGAAGAACTGCTTCAAAAGGAACAAGTGACGGCTTACTTGGGCATCGACCCGACAGCCGATAGCTTGCATATCGGACACCTTTGTGGTGTGATGATGCTGCGCCATTTTCAGCGTTGCGGACATAAACCATTAGCTCTTATCGGTGGTGCCACGGGTATGATTGGTGACCCCTCAGGAAAGAGTCAGGAACGAAACTTGCTCGATGAAGAAACTCTGCGCCATAATGTTGCTTGCATTAAGAAACAGTTGGAACGTTTTCTTGACTTCGACAGTGATGCTCCAAACCATGCAGAACTCGTAAACAACTACGATTGGATGAAGGACTTTAAGTTTCTCGATTTCGTTCGCGATATCGGTAAACACATCACCGTGAACTATATGATGGCTAAGGAATCGGTGCAGAAACGTCTGAATGGTGAAGCTCGCGACGGACTTTCTTTTACGGAGTTCACTTACCAGCTTTTGCAGGGCTACGATTTCCTTTACCTGAACGAACACAAGAACTGTAAGTTGCAGCTTGGTGGTGCTGATCAGTGGGGTAATATTACAACGGGTTCAGAACTTATCCGTCGTATGAACGGTAATGAGTGTTTTGCACTGACTTGTCCTCTTGTTACGAAGAGCGACGGTAAGAAATTCGGTAAGACTGAAAGTGGTAATATCTGGCTCGACCGTAACTACACCAGTCCGTATGTTTTCTATCAGTTCTGGCTTAATGTACCTGATGAGGATGCTAAGCGCTACATTAAGATTTTTACTTCGTTGGAAAAGGAAGAAATCGACAATATCATTGCAGAACACGATACTGACCCAGGTCGTCGCGTACTGCAGAAGCGTTTGGCAGAGGAGGTTACAGTGATGGTTCATTCACGTGAAGACCTTGAAATGGCTCAAGAAGCAAGTAATATTCTTTTCGGTAAATCGACTAAGGAAAGTCTTCTGAAACTTGACGAACAGACCCTGCTCGATGTGTTTGCCGGAGTGCCACAGTTCGAAATTGCAAAGAGTGCACTTGATGCCGGAGTGAAGGCAGCCGACCTCTTGGTTGATATGGCACCTGTATTCCCATCAAAGGGTGAACTGAAAACCCTTGTGAAAGGTGGTGGCGTGAGTGTAAACAAAGAAAAACTTGCTCAGCCTGACCAGTTAATCGGTACAAATGACCTGCTCGACGGCAAGTATTTGCTCGTACAGCAAGGCAAGAAAAAGTATTTCCTGATTATTGCTAAATGAAAAGATTCCATTTCCATATCATCGTCGTCTGTGCTGCACTACTGAATGTGTCGGTAATGAATGCTCAGGTTGCTCCGCTTCTGACAACGGAATGGAGTCAGCGTGCACCGTATAACAACCTGTGTCCAACTGATCCCACTACGGGTGAACACCTTTTGGCAGGTTGTGTGGCTATTGCAATGGCGCAGGTGATAAACTACTGGCAGTTTCCTGTGCATGGAATAGGAAAGAAATCGTACCAATGGACAAATAGCAAGGGTGCCAAAAAGACTCTAAGCGCCAATTTTGCTGATACATATTATCGTTGGGAAGATATGGAAACTCCAATTTCTGTAGCACAGTTGGTTTACAATTGTGGCGTGTCGGTGATGATGAACTATAGCTCCTCATTTTCCGGTTCGAGCGAATATTATGCTAAAGAGGCTCTTGAAGTCAATTGGGGCTATAGTGACGAGATAAGGCTCAGAGCACGCAATTCCTACACAGATGAAGAATGGGCTGCGCTGCTCAAGGA
>DEJD01000024.1:682-6124 GCA_002353215.1 Prevotellaceae bacterium UBA2757 | reverse complement strand
GATGGTTACAACGACCAGGGGGAGTTCCATTCGAATCAGGGATTCGGTTGGGGCGGTTACTGGGAAACCATTGACCAACTTGGCAATAAGACCAGTTCGTCTGCCATCATCAACATTCACCCAGACTTCTCGTCAAATGCAAACGTAAAGGAACCTACCTTCGTTGTCTATCAGAATGACGGAAAGTCTGATGTTTATCCAAGCTCCACTGTTGATGCTATGGATTGGACTCCGCTGAACCTGACCATTACGAAAAAGGATGAAACAAAGAAGGTTGTGTTGCTTAAGAATCTCTCCTATGTGCTGCAGCACCAGCCGGTAAAACAATAAAATCAGATTACTTCGATTATTCAGAAAATTATAAGATTAAAATGAAAAGAAATCTTGAAACCATCTGCGTACATGGCGGATGGAAAGCAAAAAAAGGCGAGCCACAGCAGCTGCCAATATACCAGAGTACTACGTTCCGTTACGAAACAAGCGACCAGATGGCTCGTCTGTTTGACTTAAAGGACGCCGGATACTTCTACACACGTCTTGCAAACCCAACCAACGATATGGTAGCAAAGAAAATCGCTGCACTCGAAGGCGGAGTTGGGGCTGTGCTTACCAGCAGCGGCCAGGCTGCAAACTTTTATGCTGTATTCAATATTTGCGAGGCTGGCGACCACTTCATCACCTCGAATAATATCTATGGCGGTACATTCAACCTCTTCGGAGTGACTATGAAGAAACTCGGCATCGAATGCACTTTTGTTGACCCCGAATGGGACGACGAACGCATTGAAAAGGAGTTCCGTCCTAATACAAAGTGTTTCTTTGGAGAAACAATCAGTAACCCCGGCGGTTGTGTATTCGACATCGAACGTTTTGCAAAGATGGCTCATCGTCACGGAGTTCCTCTCATTGTGGATAACACCTTTGCAACACCAATCAACTGCCGCCCATTCGAGTGGGGATGTGACATCGTAACTCATTCTACCACAAAATACATGGACGGACATGCCACTCAGGTAGGAGGTTGCGTTGTTGACAGTGGTAATTTTGACTGGGACGCTTATTCTGATAAGTTCCCCGGACTCACCACTCCAGACGAGTCGTACCACGGACTTACCTTCACAAAGGCATTCGGCAAGATGGCATACACTACGAAAATGGTTACAGAGCTGATGCGCGACCTCGGTTCTATTCCTGCTCCTCAGAACTCATTCTTGCTTAACCTTGGACTTGAATCGCTTCACCTCCGTATGCGTCAGCACTGCGAAAACGCACAGAAGGTGGCTGAGTGGCTCAAGAATAACCCGAAAGTGGGTTGGATAAACTACTGCGGACTGCCTGGTGACAAATACTACGAACTTGGAAAGAAATACCTGCCTAATGGTTCTTGTGGTGTCATCGCATTCGGACTCAACGGCAGTCGCGAACAGGCAATCAAGTTTATGGATAACCTCGACTTCATCTCTATCGTGACCCACGTAGCTGATGCCCGTACCTGTGTGCTCCACCCGGCAAGTCATACACACCGTCAACTTTCCGACGAACAACTTAAGGAAGCGGGTATCGCTCCCGACCTCGTCCGACTCTCCGTAGGTATCGAAAATGCTGAAGACATCATCGCCGACCTCGAACAGGCAATGAGCAAAATGTAGATAATGCATAATTCATAATTCAACCTAACGGCTATGAAAAAATCTTTCACCATCTTCCTGCTTTTCGTTACCTTTACAGCTTCGGCACAAAAAGTAGGGCGTAATGTTACCGAATTTGTATCGAAACCGAAACTCGGCGGATACTTCATTGGTAAGTATTCTTACACCGATAAGGAAGGTGCTCATGGCGGTGACGGATTCGCGCAGCGATTCACCCGAGCGTATATTGACGGCACTATCTTAACCGATTTCAAATACCGAATACAGGTGCAATTGGGCAATGCGTCTTTCCATATGAAGGATTACTACTTAGAGTGGGCAAGGTTTAACGAATTTCAAGTGAAAATAGGACAGTATAAACGTGCTTTTACATTTGAAAATCCCATGAACCCGTGGGATGTCGGATTTGGCGACTATTCGCAGGTCGTGAGCAAGTTGGCAGGTCTTGGCGACCGCAATGGTGAGGCTGCATCGTGTGGTGGACGTGATCAGGGACTGCAGATTCAGGGCGACCTCTTCCCAAGCGGTTACGACCAGCACCGATACCTCCACTATCAGTTTCAGCTGATGAACGGACAAGGAATCAATTCTGCTGATTTCAACGGAAGTAAGGACGTGCTCGGAACACTTCAGTTTCAACCCATCAAAGGTCTTTGGATTGGTGCTTTCGGATGGATCGGAAAATACACCTCCAATGATATCACTGTTGACAGAAAGCGTTGGGCTGTTTCTGCAAAACTGGAACGTAACGGCTGGAGCGGACGCATTGAATATGCCCGTTCTAAAGGTCATAAGATAAGCGACTATGACAAGGCCACCGACTGCTTCAAAGGCAGCGACTTAGCTGACGGATGGTATGCCACAGTCGGAATACCGTGCACCGATTGGCTTAAGGTATATGCCAAATACGATGCCTACCGTGACTATGCGGAATTCAGCACTATGCGAACTATGTACACCGTCGCTCCGAACTTCCAACTTCACAAGAACCTGATGTTCCAGTTGCAGTACAACTACGTGGTTGACAAGACAACGGGCGATGATAAGCGCTACAACGAAATATGGGCGGAAGCCTATGTGAGGTTCTGATAATTGAAAATTGAANNNNAAAAAAATAACTATGTCTAGAATGTTTAGCTACATCCGTCGCCGATTATCCGTCACACTCAGTCTCTGGGTAGTGCTCTTCGTGGTGGCTATTTTTGTGGTTGTGCTCTTACTTTTTTATTCATTCTCAAGAGCTGCTGTAATAGACGAGGCAATGGAGAAGGCTGAGAAGACACTGGACATAACTCTGCTTAGAGTAGAAAAGGTGCTGCATGAAGTAGTGACTGCTGAGGAAAATATGAGTTGGCTGGTGCTCTCGCATCTTCAAACTCCCGATTCCATGTTTACCTACAGCAAGGAGATTCTGGTGAACAATCCGAATGCCGTCGGATGTTCCATCGCCTTCGAACCTTACTATTTCTCGAAAAGCGAGAGATGGTTTTCAGCCTATTCCTATAATGAAGGTGACACTATTCTGACCGAGCAGGAAGGTACCGAGCGCTACGATTACTACTCGCTGGAGTGGTACACCAAACCCAAGGCAATGGGGAAGTCGTTCTGGATAGACCCATTCCATGAGGTTAACACCGGCGGAATAGAAGTTCCAGACATTATCACATCATACTGCAGTCCGTTGTACGACAAGGAAAAGAACTTCATTGGAGTGTTCTCAATAGATATTTCACTTGAGTGGCTTTCTGATTACATCACACAGATGAAGCCTTACCCTAACTCCTATAGTATGATGTTGGACAGAAACGGCCGTTTCATCGTGCACCCGGATACTTCTCAGGTATTCTACGAAACAATATTCTCCGATGAAGAAATAGAACCTGAAGTGCGCCAGAAACTCGGACGCGCCATGATTGCAGGCGACAGTGGTTTCCTGAGTTACAAGAAGGGTATGGATACTTTCTATACATTCTACAAACCGCTTGCTGATACCGGATGGAGCGTGGCGATAGTATGTCCGGAGAGCGATGTACTAAGTGGTTACTACCGACTTCTTATCAGAGTGATATCGGTTACCGTCGTCGGACTTATCCTCCTTCTGTTTTTCTGTTGGTTTACCATCAGCAGAAAACTGTTCCCGCTGAAACGACTTGCCGATACTGCTAATCAGATGGCACACGGAAACTTCATGGGCAATATGCCGGCAAGTATGCGACAGGACGAGATAGGACAGTTGCAGAATATATTCGGAAACATGCAGATGTCTATCGTTGAATATATCGAAAACCTTCGTGTCAAGAACGAGGAATTACTGCAGGCAAACGAACGGGCTATGGTGGCTGAGAGTATGAAGACTGCTTTCCTCCAGAATATGACCCATCAGATACGTACTCCGCTTAACCACGTAACTGGTTTTGCTCAGGTTATCCAAAGCGGATATAAGAATATACCGGAAGACGAGATGAAGGTAATGATTGACGGAATGATTCAAGGTACACAAACTATTACCGTCATACTGAACCAACTCATCGACATTTCCGAACTCGACAGTAATCTGAAGATAGAGAAGAGCGACGAGGTGAATCCGACCGACCTCTGTCTCGAAGCCATTCAGCTTATTAAACCGAAACATCCGGAAACGGTTAAATTGGATGTGGAAAGTGATATCCCCGACGACTTCAGAATGCATACCAACCGCATGTGGATGCTTAAGGTGTTCCACGCACTTCTGGACAACTCCAATAAGTTCACCAAGGAGGGAAGCATCATCATCAGTTGTCACAAAAAGGATGATAAGTACATTGAGTTTGCCGTCACCGACACGGGTTGCGGCATTCCAAAAGAACAGCGTGAAAACATATTCACGAAATTCGTGAAACTCGACGAATTTGCCGATGGAATCGGTATCGGACTTTCCCTCTGCCGCAACATCACGCAGTTGCTCGGTGGCGACATTGTCCTTGATATGGATTTCAAGAACGGTTCGCGATTTGTGGTTACCCTACCTGTAGATTGAAATACGTAAATGAATTAATAACTAAAACCTAGATACTATGAAACAGAAATCATTCAACCTGGTGGCACTCTTCAGCCTCCTGAGTTCATTACCTCTCGTCGGCTATGCACAGACTGGTGCCGACTATATGACAGCTATGAAGAAAGCTGATTGTGTAGTCGCTTTTGACATAAACGACACAGGGAAAGAGTATAAAGTAAACTGGGGTATGGATACTGCGTGGGATTGGGACTACAACGTGAATCTCGGTATCGCACATGTAGGAGTGGGTAATTTCAGCTACGGACGTATCTCATTCCAGCCTACCGACCTTGTAGGTGAAGACCTGCAGCTTTCTACAAAGCAGGTTAACGCACTGCGTTCACGTATCAATCACATTAAGAGCACTGGCGTGACGGATGTTCTCGTAAATAATGATGTTCCGGGTGACCAGATAGAAAACTATCGTGAAAACTACAAAGGCAATCCTCAGGCTTATTACCGAGTTATCAAAGCTACGGTGATGAAGGCCAGAGAACTTGGGGTAAATGTGGTGGCTGTAGCTCCGCTCAACGAACCTGATTATACCTACAACGAACAGGGTACACAAGCCGACTTCCTCGCTATCGCAAAACTCATAAAGGAAGATTCGTATTTCGATGGAATCAGAGTGTGTGGAGGTAACACCCTCAACTGCGACGGAGCAACAGAGTGGTACAACTATCTCTTAAACTATCTCGACGAGGGAAATACCCATCAGCTGGCAGGTTCGTTCGATAACTATGCATCGTTCTTCAC
>DEJD01000024.1:0-650 GCA_002353215.1 Prevotellaceae bacterium UBA2757 | reverse complement strand
GAGGCTATTGTCGGTGTGAACTACGGAATGGAAAACGGAATATGGTGGGGTTTCGACTCTAAGGCTCGTGGACAGTTCTGTATCGACAGCAACGAAGGTGTGCGTATCGGTTATGGTGAAAACCGCAAGGCGTGGACCAATGCTGCTGTATATCGCAACGAGAAGACAGGAGAGGTACACGGATACTTCGGTAGTAGCGAGCGTCAGGCTTCAGCATCGTCGTTCCAGTACATTTCTACCAAAAAGGATGTTTATTTCAATGGTTACGGACCAACTCGTGCATTCGTATATAACGTCCCTGCCTATAAAGATGCAGGATACCAATACGGACAGATCAATGCCGAACGACTCTTCGATGTCACTTGGGGCGAAGATGTGGCTCCTGCTGAAATCAACGGAACCTACCGAATTCTGAATGCATTCAGCAGAAAGATGATTACGATGAACGGAGCCGGCAGTGCAAGTAGTAAAATCCAAAGCGCAAGTTATAACTCCAGGGGAACGAGTCAGCAATGGTCGGTCACTCCGGTCTATACGGATTTCGCAGGAGAAGTAAAGAAAGATGCTGAGGGTAAGGACTACATTTCCTTCGGCGAGGGTGTCAGCGGCGATGTTTCTTATTGGTTCATCGACAATGTAGGCACAACTGC
>DEJD01000002.1:13585-14195 GCA_002353215.1 Prevotellaceae bacterium UBA2757 | reverse complement strand
ACCAGTAGTAGCCGTCCTCGTCGAAGTATGCCACGTCGCCTGTGAAGTAGTAGCCGTCATGCCAGCACTGATTGGTCAGTTCCGTGTCGCGGTAGTATCCGCAGAAAAGACCTGTCGGACGACCCTTCTTCGTGTTGATGGCTATCTGTCCCTCTTCGCCCGGCTTGGTCACTTCCTTGCCATCCGACGTGATAAGGTGTACGTCGTACTGCGGCATAGGCTTGCCCATAGCGCCCGGCTTGGTGTCCATCCAGGGCAGGGTGGCGATGATACAGGTAGTTTCGCTCTGTCCGAATCCTTCCTTTATATTTATACCGGTCTGCTTGTAGAATTTCTCGAACACCACCGCGTTCAATGCCTCGCCAGCCGTAGTGGCATAGCGCAGCGACGAGAGGTTGAACTTGCTCAGGTCCTCACGAATCATGAAACGGTAAACGGTTGGAGGAGCGCAGAAACTGGTTATCTTATACTGCTCAATCTTATGCAGAATATCGGCAGGAGTGAATTTCTCGTGGTCATATACGAAGAGGGTAGCTCCCACAATCCACTGACCGTAGAGTTTTCCCCAAGCACACTTTGCCCAACCAGAATCGGACACGGTGAGGTGGAG
>DEJD01000002.1:10336-13510 GCA_002353215.1 Prevotellaceae bacterium UBA2757 | reverse complement strand
GGGTCGTTCACGTGTTTCTTGTATCGGATAGACGGTACGTATGGCTTAGCCTCTTCCATACCGGCATTCCAGTCGTCCCATCCCTCCGGAACGTTCGGACCGATGCTGATGCGGTGGGTGAGTGCAGGGAATTCGTCCTGTGCATCGTTCACGTGCTTCAGAATCTCCTTGTCGCCGCAACAGATAACTGTCTTTATGTCGGCACACTTCACACGATATACAATATCTTTCTTTGTCAGCAGATATGAGGCAGGAATGGCAATGGCGCCAATCTTGTTCAGGGCAAGCATCGTTACCCAGAACTGCCAGCGGCGCTTCATAATCAGCAGCACCATGCTGCCTTTCGTGATGCCGAGCGAGAGAAAATATCCGGCAGCCTTGTCGGAAAAAACCTTCATGTCGTGGAACGTAAACCAACGTTCCTCACCCTTGTCGTTTGTCCATATCATGGCAAGACGATCAGGGGCCTCTGCTGCCCACACATCCATTACATCATATGCGTAGTTGAAATCCTCCGGAACATTGATTCTAAAGTTTTTCTGGAAGTCTTCGTACGAGTCAAAAGTGGTCTGTTTTAAAAATCTCTCTAACATAAAATGCTGTTCTTTTTTTCTCTTTTCCCGCCCTATATAGTTTGACGTAAAATTGCACACAGCCATGGCGGGTACTTATAATTTCAGTCAAAAGTAGGAAGTTTTTTCAAGTTATATAAAA
Organism: Prevotellaceae bacterium UBA2757; assembly: GCA_002353215.1. Next base: position 12,796 of record DEJD01000002.1, on the reverse strand, counting down.
TAAAAAGTGCTAATTTTTAATATTTTACACATATTACTTTTGAGTGTGCAGAAATGCAGCAAAAAAAATGCACACCCTAATAAAAAGGTGCGCATTGAAATAGGTTTTCGTTATCGTTATCGTTATCGTTTAAAGTCCTGCTTTGAGGCTGCGGATTACTGCTGAATTGAATCCTGCGTGGTCGAGTTCGTTCAGTCCCTTGATGGTTACTCCGCCCGGGGTAGTTACCTTGTCGATAGCCTCTTCAGGGTGCCAGCCGGTAGCCTTGAGCAGAGACACGGCTCCCTGCATGGTCTGCAGCGCAATCTGTTTTGCCTGAGCAGGATAGAAACCCATTTCGCAACCGCCTTCCATCTGAGCACGTATGTAACGCATTACGTATGCAATGCCGCAACTTGCCATCATCATGCCCGGACCGATGAGACGTTCCTCAACTACGAGTGTGTCGCCAACCAGCGAGTAGAGTTCTTCAATGGTCTTCACGCTCTCGTCGGAAGTGGCTATGCCCCTTGCGATAAAACTCATGCTGGCACCAAACTCAGCTGCAATGTTCGGAATTACGTAGAAGAACTGACCTGCCTCGGACAGCTCCCCCTCCAGCATTGTTGTGGTGAAGTTAGCTGCGTCGCTGACGATAATCTGACGACTGAGGTCGAGTACGGTACGTATCTCACCGAGCACGAGCTTCATGAGCCATGGTTTTACAACGAGTACCACCACATCGGCACCCTTCACAGCTGATATGTTGTCAGTAGTGGTGTTGATGTTAGGATACTCCGACTTGAACTGCTTGAGCAGAGCTTCGTTCTTGTCTGCAATAGTAATGTTTTCAACTTTGCCGGACTTAGCCCAGCCTTTGATGAGTGCGCCGCCCATATTGCCAGCGCCGATAACTGTTAGCTTCATATATTTTGGTTTTAATTATCAATTGTCAATTATCAATTGTCAATTCTCTTCGCGAAGGTACATCTTTTTCATTGCCCTGTCAACTAATCAAGGCAATTTTTTGAAGATTTATACGTTTCTAATATTCAGAAGGAGGCAAAAGCCAAAATAAATTTTGCTATTCGCTCACATACTCTTACCTTTGCAACGTAAATGAAGTTAATACATTATAATTATTTTAAGACGGTCTGCCTGATAATGTTGCTGACTATGGGTTTCGGAACAATCCAGGCTCAGCAGCGAAAAGTGATGAACAGGCCTTACATAGACCAGCGGCGCTTTCACTACGGTTTTCTTGCTGGCATACATATGCAGGACCTGGAACTGAAGCAGAACGGATATACTGATGCGGCCGGCAACCAGTGGTTTACTGAGGTACCAAACTTCGAACCCGGTTTTTCTGTGGGTATCCTCGGTGAACTGTTCCTGACGAAGCATCTGGCTCTGCGTCTGATTCCGACAATGCACTTCGGAACAAAGAATGTGACGTTCAGAAATGCGAAGAATAACGAACGGCAATATCAGTCTATCAAATCGACATACATATCCCTGCCGTTAGACTTGAAGTTCTCCGCAGAACGTTTCAACAACTATCGCCCATATGCTATGATTGGTGTGAATCCGATGCTGGACCTCACAGTAAAGAAACAGAAACAGTTGTTGCTGAAGAGGTTCGACTGCTACCTTGAGGTCGGTTTCGGTTGCGATTTCTATTCGCCCTGGTTTAAGTTCATACCTGAAGTCAAGTTCTGCTACGGACTGATGAATATAATCGACAAAGACAGAAGTGACGTGACAGACAATTCCCAACTGATTTTCACACAGTCGGTGGATAAAGGGCGCAGTAAGATGATAGTGCTTACATTCTATTTCGAATAAAAAAACAGAGAAGGACCATATGAAGTATAGTGTTGTAATACCGGTGTATAACCGTCCGGACGAAGCCGGCGAACTGCTCGAAAGTCTCGTCGGTCAGACCGTAAAGGATTTTGAGGTCGTTGTAGTGGAGGACGGTTCGAAGGTGTCATGCAAGGATGTCGTGGATAAATACGCTTCCCGTCTGCAGATTAAATATCTGGAGAAGGAGAATGGAGGTCCTGGTCCTGCCCGCAATTACGGAGTGAGTCATTCGGAGGGAGAATATGTGCTGATACTTGACAGTGACTGCGTATTACCACAAGGCTATATTGCCGCTGTCGATGAGGAACTCAGACGTGAACCGTGTGATGCGTTTGGCGGACCTGATGCAGCACACGATTCGTTTACACCTATTCAGAAGGCTATAAACTACTCGATGACTTCGTTCTTTACCACCGGAGGTATTCGTGGCGGAAAGAAGAAGATGGATAAATTCTATCCGCGTTCCTTCAACATGGGCATCCGCCGTACCGTGTATGACGAGCTGGGCGGTTTCAGCAAGATGCGATTCGGTGAGGACATCGACTTCAGTTATAGAATAGTCGAGGCTGGATATACCTCGCGCCTGTTTCCCGAAGCATGGGTGTGGCATAAGCG
>DEJD01000002.1:9803-10268 GCA_002353215.1 Prevotellaceae bacterium UBA2757 | reverse complement strand
AACCTGGAGAAGCGTCACCCGGGTACAATGAAACTCGTTCATATGTTGCCTATGGTGTTCACGGTAGGAGTCATCGCACTGATTGTATGTGCGCTGCTGCTGCGATTCGCTTTCCCCGACAAACATTATTTCTGCATTCCTCTCTTACCGATAATACTGTACATACTCCTGATTTTCTGTGATTCCACAATACGCACAAAAAGCGTGGTTATAGGATATTACTCTGTGATAGCATCATTCCTGCAGCTGATGGGCTACGGATTCGGATTCCTGAAGGCATGGTGGTTGCGTTGCGTGTTGGGAAAGGATGAGTTTACTGCGTTTGAAAAGAATTTCTATGACTAAACCAGGTGATACATATGACGAGAGCATGGTGATGGAACCCAGACGGAAACACATCACCATCAAGGATATGGCGGAGAAGGAGCGTCCGAGAGAGAAGTTGCTTGAGAAAGGTGCTGAGGC
>DEJD01000002.1:9595-9747 GCA_002353215.1 Prevotellaceae bacterium UBA2757 | reverse complement strand
GCTGTGGAACTGATGAAGAATATCATGTCGGACTGTGAGGACAGTCTCGTAAACCTGAGTCGCATGACGGTTGATGACCTTATGCAGTATCGAGGAATAGGCGAGGCGAGGGCACTGAGTATTGTTGCTGCTGCGGAGATAGGCAGACGACG
>DEJD01000002.1:8254-9513 GCA_002353215.1 Prevotellaceae bacterium UBA2757 | reverse complement strand
CTGGACCACGAACAGAGTTGGGCTTTGCTGCTAAATAACAGTATGCGACTGATTCGCTGCGTGAATCTGAGTCGCGGAGGTATATCGGAAACGGCTGTGGATTCCCGACAGATAATGAAATACGCCCTGCTGGCTGGAGCTACATGTTTCGTACTCGTGCATAATCACCCAAGCGGTTCGCCGCGTCCAAGTGTTGCGGACAACGACCTGACTCAAAGGGTGAAAAGGGTCGGAGAAGTAATGAATATTAGAATGATTGACCACGTCATCGTTACTGATGGCGATTATTATAGTTATGCTGAAAATGGAAAAATCTGAAATAACAAAGGCAAGTATAGAAGACAGTACAATCGAAATGCTGAAGAGCGTGTTCGACCCCGAGATTCCTGTAAATGTATATGATTTGGGAATGATATACAAGATTGATGTGGTGGATACAGAGAAACCTGAAGACGAAAAGTTGTACGACATCAATATTGATATGACGTTCACAGCACCGAACTGCCCCGCTGCCGATTTCATAATCGAGGACATAAACCAGAAACTCGGTTCTATTCATGGTGTGAACAATGTGAATGTAGAGGTGGTCTTTGAACCGGAATGGAATAAGGATATGATGACCGAAGAGGCAAAACTCGACCTTGGTTTTATGTAAATTCTCATTTTCCAATTCTCAATTGTCAATTGTCAATTATCAATTAAATTAAATGAAGAATATCTACTTTATATCTGATGCCCATCTGGGGTCGTTGGCATTAAAACATAACCGCACGCAGGAACGCAGGCTGGTGAATTTCCTTGACCAGATAAAGGACAAAGCTGAGGCTGTGTATATGCTTGGCGATATGTTCGACTTCTGGTTTGAATATAAGTCGGTAGTGCCTCGCGGCTTTACCCGTTTCCTCGGAAAACTGTCTGAACTCACCGACAACGGAGTGGAAGTGCATTTCTTTACCGGAAACCACGACATGTGGACATTGGACTACCTGAGCACTGAGTGCGGGGTGATTATACACCACGAACCTACAACGATCGAACTCGACGGCAAGGTGTTCTATCTGGCGCATGGCGACGGCCTGGACTTTCGTGATCGCAACTGGAAGACACGTCTGCTGTTCGCCATTTTCCACAGTAAGACATTGCGCAAGTTGGCATCGCTGTGCCATCCTGATATCTTTGTACCTTTTGGACGAAACTGGGCAAAGCATTCCCGTATGAAACGTATCAAGTCCGATGTGCCGCAGTTTGAAGGCGAAGTG
>DEJD01000002.1:7613-8189 GCA_002353215.1 Prevotellaceae bacterium UBA2757 | reverse complement strand
TATGCAAAACATTATCTGCAATCGCACCCCACGATAAACTATTTCCTCTTCGGACACAGGCATATCGATTTGGACCTGATGCTAAACAAAGACTCCCGACTTGTCATTCTGGGTGAATGGATGTCGCTCTTTACCTATGCTGAGTGGGACGGGGAACACCTTTCCGTAGAGAACTTTGTGGAAGGTGAAACAAAACTCTGAATTCCTTTACACATTCATATACAATTACACGTCGCATACCATGAAATACCTTAAACATTACCTTTCTTATATTTGTCTGTTTGCATTCAGTATATTAGCTAATGCACAGCAGTTCTCCATTACTCAGGTTCCGTCGTACGACCGCTTACCTGTGGCGGGTGTAAACTGTCTTCTTCAGGATGAGGAGGGGTATATGTGGTATGGAACTAATCAGGCAGGACTTTGTCGTGATGACGGTTATCAGATTATGACCTTCGGATATAACGCTGCACCTGAGATTCTGAATAATCCTGATGTCTTGTGTATGGGCGATGCAGGTAATCAGCGTATCTGGTTCGGAACCCGTGAAGGACTTTATATCCTTGATAAGCACTC
>DEJD01000002.1:0-7549 GCA_002353215.1 Prevotellaceae bacterium UBA2757 | reverse complement strand
TGGGCTGTGTCAAGTTCGCATATATATCATATGGCTCCCGACGGAACGATGTTGGCTACGTATGAATCGATGCAGGGTGATTCACCACGTACTACCAATGATATATATGTAGATAGTCATAATACGGTTTGGGTGGCACAGTGGAAAGGGGAATTGCTGCGAATGAAATCCGGTGAGAAGGTTTTCAAACCAGTCAATGATATGAGTGGGTTGAATGCCTTCTGTATTGTGGAAGATACTCTGCAGAATTGCTATTACGTAGGAACCTGGGGAAGCGGCATTTATATTTTAAAGGAGAATGGAGAAAGTGTAGAACCGTCTCCGATAAAAGAAGGATTCATAGCCAGTTTGCTGCTCGATAACCGACGAGGCATTCTTTGGGCTACTACTTATAATCAGGGAGTACAGTGTTACGGTTTCTTTGAAAATGGTCTTGAAGAGATGGAAACACTCTACGATGACCAGTTGCACATGCCTATGATAATTGGTAAGATGATTGAGGATAGGTTTGAGAATCCGTGGGTTCCCGGTTATTCTGTTAATACGTTTGCCATCTGTCATTCGAATAATAGAATGGATTCCAGAAAAATTACTGTGAACGATGGTACCTTTGATATGCCTGTCATCACTGATGTGGTAGATGCCGGCAAAAATGCCTGGCTTCTGAGAGAAAGTGGGGGCGTTTCCTGTTATGATTTTGCCAAGGACTACAGCGAAAAACTTACGTTTTGTTCCGATACAGCCGTAATTGCTCCTGCTCCAAATGGACATGTGTTTGTAGTGAATAAAGACCGACGCATATATGATATAAGCAAATCGGGTTCTGATTTTGAGTCTCAGTATGTTGGAAGACTCGGATTCAATGCGAATGTTTTGCTATATTCTGAAGCTGATAAACTGTTGTACATTGGAGGAAAGAATGGCTCTCTGGCAGTAGGTAATGGCAAAGACGATCCTCGTGTGATATGTGATTCTTTGGGATGGATTTTCAAGATCTGCGAATCGGTAGATATGAGTTCGTTGTACCTGCTTACATATACGAAGGGAATTTTACGTTTGGATAAGAACGTGCAAGATGTGGAAGTGCTTGTGCCTAATGATTACAGGTTTAGTGATATTGCTGTATCTGCTTCAGGTGCTGTATGGGCTTCAAGCAATATCGGAAAGTTGTACAGAATAGAGAAAGGTCAAGCTATTGAGTATCCTCAGTTCGCTACCCCTAATGGTGAGGCTATACAGAGACTTATCTTCGATGAATTGGACCATTTATGGTTGATGTCAAAGAATTTCGTAAGGGAAACCGATGTGACTACAGGGGCTGTCAGAACTATATATGCCAACGATAATCAGTTAGGCATGCATGCTTTCGAGAATATTTCTGCCTCTGAAGGCGGCGTTACAATTTGCGGTGTCGGCGGTATAGCACGAGTTAAATCTTCGTCTGATATTAATAAACCGGGTAAATATGTAAGGATTGCGGTAAGTGAGTACTCATATGGAAACAAACGCTTTGTCGTTAATTACGGACAGGATGAGATTGTAATTCCTGCTGATTCCTCTGACTACGTTACTATAAGTCTGACCAGTTTCGACTATCTGAAAGCGGAAAACAGTGAGTTTAAGTTTAAGATAGAAGGTGTGAACAAGGAGTGGGTGAAACTCAAACGGGGAGACAATGAAATCCATATGCAGAAGGTAGCCAAAGGTACGTACAAAGTGTGGGTGATGACTACTGACGCGTTTGGTAATTGGTGCGAACCTGTGGAACTGCTTACGATTCGACGTCTGCCTGCATGGTGGGAAAGCTGGTGGGCTTATGTAATTTATACTATTCTGGTACTTCTTTTGATATATGGTATCTGGCGATTTAATCGGGAGATGCATGAACGCCGTTTGCGTTTCGAATATCTGCTTGGTGTATATCATGAACTCGAGAAGAAGGTGGAGGAGTACGAAACCGATACGATGCAAGATGAAGATGAGGACGTTTCTACCGATGAAATGGATGAAAATAAGCCAGAGGGAGTGTCTTTCTTCAACGATCAGTTGCTGCAAAAAGCCATCTCGACCATAGAGAAGAATATCGCAAATGAAGATTATTCTGTCGATGAATTCGCCAGTGATATGTGTATGAGTCGTATGACACTGTATCGTAAGATTTATGCTGCGTCCGGCCAGACCCCTTCCGATCTGCTTCGCTCATACCGCTTGGATAAGGCAGCAAAAATGCTTAGGTCAACGACTCTGTCTATTGTAGAAATATCAGAGAAAGTCGGATTCTCCTCTCCTCGATATTTCTCTGTTTGCTTTAAAAAGAAATATGGAGTGTTGCCAAAGGATTTCCGCAACTGACACTCTTCTGAAATCTTATTAATATAATATTGTTACATTTTTTCGTGTCTTTTGGTACGAATTCTGACTTTTCTATTGTATAAAACGTAATATCTTTGCATCAGAAAAAAACTAAAAAATCGATATTATGAAAGCAAAAGTACGTTTTATTCTTTTTGTTCTTGCCGGACTTTTAGTTTCTACCGGTATTACTGCATCTACTAAAGGGGAGCGCAAGATGTGGGCATCAATTATGAATAAAGGTGATGCATCACTTGGTGATTATAAGACTCATACCGGCAAGTTGCTACTTTCCTGGCGAATGCTGCCAACAGATAACTGGGATACTAAATTCTATCTCTATAAGAGTGGAATTAACGCTACTTACATTATGCGTGAAGGCTCTAAGGCTATTAATGCTACCAACTACCAATTAAGTGCGGTGCCATCGGCTACAACAGTATATTATCTTCTAAGCGAGGATTTTTATACACAGTTAGGCTTAGATAAAGCTCCCACGTCTATTACTGGAGATAAGCGTGCAATCTTGAAGGCGGTAGCTTTGGATTCTGTGGTTATTGATTCCAGACTTTATTCTGATAAACTGCCGTATCTGTCTATTCCTTTGAAATCGACAGAAGACGTATGCTCTCAGACAAAATACATTAAGTATCAGGCTAACGACTGCAGCGTGGGTGACCTTGACGGTGATGGCGAAATGGAAGTTGTGGTAAAGCGATTGCTCTCAGTTTATAATGATAATGGTGAATGTGTCAGTGACGGAACAGGTGCCGGTTCATCAGACAGACGAGCACGTCATACTGTTGTTTGGGATGCCTACAAGATGGATGGTACTTTGCTGTGGCGCGTAATGTCGGGACCTAACATCATACTCGGAAACAGTTCTAACTTTGCAGTTGCTGACCTTGATGGCGATGGAATTTGTGAATTTGTAACAAAGACAGGCGAAGGAACTGTTTTTGGAGATGGTACAGAAATTGGTGATACTGATGGTGATGGGGTTACTGACTATCGTGATCGTTGGCCTGGACACTACACAGGTGATAGTAATAATGGATATGGTGGTCCTGAGTTTTTCTCTGTTGTAGATGGAAAAACTGGAAAAGAACTGGCCAGAAACAATTTTATAGCTCGTGGTCCAGAGGGTCAGACTCCTGCGCAATGGGTGGCGAACTATAAGGCAAATAGCGAATCATGGGGAGACAACTATTGGAAACGTGCTAATTCTCTTCGTCTTGGAGTAGCATCATTTACAGGTGAAGGAATGCAGGTTTTCCTTGGACGAGGTGTTTATGGTCGTATTGTAGTCGAGAGTTGGGAGTTTAGCCGTACTCCAGATGAGGCGAAAGGACTTGAGTGCTCACTCACTCGTATGTGGAAGTTTGATACAAGTGAATCGGGTGGAAAAGATAAGAATAAAGACGGAAAACTTAATAGTGCCTATGCCGGACAGGGTAATCATGCTTTCAATGTAACAGACCTTGATGGAGACGGGAAGGATGAGGTGATGTATGGTTCGTGTGCTTTTGATAATGATGGGACGGGACTTTGGACCACTGGTCTGGGGCATGGTGATGCAAACCATGTAGGCAAGTTCCTTACTGACCGCGAAGGTATGCAAGTTTATCATTGTCTTGAGAGTGGCAAGACTATGGTTGCTCTTCACGACGCCAAGGATGGTAAGGTAATATGGAAGAAAGATGGTAGTTCTGATAATGATATGGGGCGTTGTCTTGTGTCTGATATTGATCCGAGTTCTCCTGGATGTGAGTTCTGGTATTATGGCTCTAACGCCTTTTCACAGACAGGCGAGAAAGATCTCGGTTACAAACCGTCATCATGCAATATGGCTATTTGGTTTGACGGTTCGTTGTCTCGTCAGCTTATCAACGAGAATATAATCGACAGTCCATCTAATGGGCGTACATTCACAATGTATCGCTATAATGAGTCGTTCAATAATACCACGAAGTCTAATCCTGGTTGGTATGGTGACTTTTTGGGTGACTGGCGCGAAGAAGTTATTGTACCAGACCTGACAAAGTTGGCTGACATTAAGATATTCTCTACTTGGTATCCGAGTGATTATATGTTACCATATCTGATGAGTGATCACAACTATTATATGCAAACTATTCACCAGCAAGTGGGTTATAACCAGCCTAATCATATAGGAAGCTATTTCCTGGGAACAGGTATGGACTTCAATGAAGTACCTCTTGTTACAGAAATTCAAGATGTGACAGTTGATGGGAATAAACAGAATGCAGATGGTGATGATAAGGTATATGACCTTAGTGGTCGTTTGGTGGAGAACCCAACAGCCCCAGGCATCTATATTAAGAATGGGAAGAAAATTATTGTGAAATAAATATATAGTTAGTTTTTATTTGTAAAAGAAAGATTAGTAAAAAGGAAGAGTGGGGAAGTCATCGGACTTCTCCACTCTTTTCTAAGTACCCCGGGCCGGGCTCGAACCGGCACATCTTGCGATATTGGTGTTTGAGACCAACGCGTCTACCAATTCCGCCACCGGGGCAAAAGCGGGTGCAAAGGTATGACTAATTACGTTAATAAGCAAATTTTATCTCTTGTTTTTATTCTCCAATGAGAGCTTTGCGCATCTTGGCTACTTGCTTTGACGGCTTTTCTATAAGCGACAGCTGCCATGTTTCGTGGTTAAGCACAATTCCGACTGGGTTGAGCAGAGCGTCGTAGTCGATGTCGTCTGTCGTATCCACATATCTGCGTAGCAGGGCAGTGGCATCGGTAGCCTCTTGGCTCGTTCCCATTGTTTCCTGAAGAGCCTGCCAGAATTCCTCCTCTGTGAATCCGCGCTGCAGATCTTTGTAATAGCGGTTATATAGTAAACGCATGAAGTCGTCGAGCGAACGCTCACCCTTAGTTGTTGTTCTTATCTTTGCATCGAAGAGAAGTCCCATGTACGAACCCTTGTTGTAGTACGAGAAAGCTACATCGCGGTGGTTTCCCTTGTCGCCAAGGAAGTCGAGCCAAATGTCGTAACTACTCTGACGCAGAGTCATATGCTTATGTCCTTCATATATCTCGATGTCGTGTATATACCTTGAGTAAATGCCAAGCAGTTCTTCGGCTGTGATGATTTTTCCGCGTCGCAGCATCTGTGCTGAATAGTAGCTTGTGAAGCCTTCGCTAAACCACAGGAGTGGGGTGAATGCTTCCTGAGAGTAGTCGAACGGACCGAGTTCTATTGGTCGGATGCGTTTTACATTATACAGATGAAAATATTCGTGAGCAATGAAATCGAGTTCGCGAATGTAATCTGCACGGCTTTTTGTCGTAAATCGTCCGCTACTATAGTCAGCCTGGGAATTCAGATGTTCGAGTCCGCCACCTATGCCCTCCATGTTAATGATGCAGTAGTTGTCGTACGGAATGTCTTTCATTATTTCTGTTGCAGCATCTACCATTGCTATGAAGTCATTCTTGAATGCAGAACCTTCATAGTCATCACCTGGGTCGAATGCGAACTCGTATTCATGTCCGTTATGTGTAAATTTCTCCACGAAATGGTTGCCAAAGAGAATAGGGGAGTCGTAAAGTATGTCGAAGTCAGGAACGACGAATTTGCATTTTGTTCCTTTCTCGGCTTTCAGTCCTGTGCTTACATGTTTCCAATTGTCTGGTATGATGTAGCTGACCTCTATGGGTTCATACTTGTGTCCCTGTTCGTACATGAATGTTCCGTTTCCTGCAATAAAAGCTCCTTCAGGTCGGATGCGACTGTCTGCTACATCCATTACGTTGGCATAGGTGCGATAACTTACAAGAATTGTATCTGCGCCAGCCATATCTACAATCCAAGTGCTTTTGCGGAACTTACTCCAAGTTAGTGCTGTTCCGTTTGTTTTTGTAGCTTTGAAGTCAGTAACGTATTTCGGATAATTGATGACATCGTAGTATCCTGGTGCCCAGATAGGCATCTGTAGTTCCACTTTCCGTTGCCCTTTTTCTGCTGCAACATACTGTAGATTTACGTTCAGATACTTGCCTACTGTGTCTATTTCCACAGTGTAGCTCATTTTTGCAGATGATGTAACTGCTGTCATCATAGCAGCCATAAAAAAGAGTGTTTTCTTCATGTTTTTTATTTATTTTGTTTTGCAAAGGTAGTAAAAATGTAGAAAAATACCTACAAGTCAAGATTATTTTGCATTTACCTGTTTCATTATTTACGGAATAATCTCTATTTTTGCTGCATAAATGCATTTGCTATGAAAAAGTTAATTGCTTTGTTGAAAGACAAGCCACGTTTGTGGCATATTATATTCGAGTCGGATGATGCTCCGTCTCGTGGATTTGACCTGGCCGTAATGATTGCCATAGTGCTTAGTCTTATCGTCGCGTTCATTGAAAGCATGCCTCGTGTAGCAGGTGTTTATAAGGATGTGCTGACAGTAATGGAATATACCCTTACGGGATTTTTCACGATTGAATATATTCTTCGCGTCTATTGTTCTCCAGTGAAGAAAGATTATGTTTTGAGTTTCTTCGGAATTGTTGACCTTCTTGCTACTCTGCCACTTTATCTTGGTTTTCTGCTGCCTTCGGCAAAGTATATGTTCATCTTGCGTACTTTCCGTCTTATTCGTATTTTCCGTGTATTGAAACTCTTTGTCTTCATAAACGAAGGCTACCTCCTGATGGAAAGTATCAAACGCAGTTTTAACAAAATTCTGGTTTATTTCCTCTTTGTCATTGTGCTCGTTACCATAATCGGCACAATTATGTATATGATTGAAGGTCAGTTGCCGAACACTCAGTTTACTGATATTCCTTCAAGCATATACTGGGCAATAGTCACGCTTACTACTGTGGGGTATGGTGACATTACACCTGTTACTGGAATCGGACGCCTGCTTTCCGGACTTGTAATGATTCTCGGTTACACCATCATTGCTGTGCCAACTGGTATTGTGAGTGCCACGATGATTAATGAAACTAACAAGAAGGGTGTTAATGGTCGTTGTCCGCGTTGCAATGAAAAAACAGACCTTGATGCCAATTATTGCAAGCACTGTGGAGAACGTCTATAGGATGAACATCCCCTGAGATTCCTGTTCTTTTATATATATATATAATAATGTGTATTTGTTTTTTCTTTTTTTATTGGTTTCAAGACGGGGAATAATATTTATATTCAACAAATCATAAAAAA
>DEJD01000055.1:11320-22634 GCA_002353215.1 Prevotellaceae bacterium UBA2757 | reverse complement strand
TTAACCGTTAACCGAATTTTATTCGTCATCACGGTGGATGTTAGATCTCAGGATTGATTCAATAATCTGAGGATTGTCACCATGATCGTTGTAGAAGTCGAGGAAGATAACTCCGAAGTCTGAGTAGTCTTTCAACTCAATGATTTCACGCAGTGCCTTGTTCATAGGTTTGCGGATGTTCTTTGCCTTTCCGCCCCATGCGTAGCTGTATGGGTTGTGGCGACGAGGTGACCAGGCGATTGAGTTGAATGTGAAGTACCACTTGTTCGGGTCTTCGTTTTCGTATGCTTCGCGCAGGTGCTGTTCTACAACCTTAACCTTTCTGTATGTCTTGTGCTCATTGTACTGGTCGCTGACGCAGAATCCGTTGTATTCGAAATTGGTGTTGTCAGAGAATTTGAGCAGACGACCGAACGGACATCCTTCCTGACGCTTGATGACAAGAATCTTTCCGCGTACGCTGTCGATTGGAGTACTTGGGTTGAAGTTCTCTATGAAACGGTTAGGATATTTGTTGATGAGGTCGTGGAAGTTTCTGGTGAGGGTTGCATCCCACTTGCCGCCTTCGTCACTACCGATAAGGGCAATGATGAATTCTGACGGGTATTTGTTGAGGAAGTCGTCCCATGCTACCATCGTAGAGTCGAAACGGTCGCGACATTTTACGGTGTGTCCGTAATGGAGGTCTTCCTTCAGACGTATGTCGAACGCACGGATTCCGTCGTAGAGCTGTGCTACAGGTGAGAAGTTCTGTGTGTGACTGCCGCGGAATACAGCTGCCGGCTGTTCAGGAACTGATGCTGCACCTGAGTCGTGAGTACCTGGTATGGATATCAGACTGATAGGACGGTCGCCGTCAATGCTAGCCATCCATACGCAGTTGGATTCATAGAGACGTGCTACGTACATGTTGGTCAGTTTGCCGCTCATTTTCTGCTCTATATATACACGGCATGGACGACCGTTGATTTCTGTATGACCTTCGATGCTGTAGCCTGAGTTGGATTTGTATGACTTCACACCGAGCTGGAAGAAACTCTTTGTTTCCCTTCCGTGGTTGATACAGAAGTCGTCGATAACGAGGCGTACGGGTTTCTTTGTACCGAATACTCGTCCGCGGATGTTGAGAGTCAGCTTACCGCGAAGGGCATAGTGGAGCAATTCAGGATACCATTTGTTTGGAATCTGGTCGATTTTCAACTGTGACTTCCACCAGTTTCCGGCACGTATGCTCTTGCCGTGACCTGCTTCAACGTCGAAACAGCCGTTTTTGTCGAGTTCAAATACTTTGCCTGTGTACAGACGACCTTCTGTGTCCTGACCGGGAGCCACGAATCCGTCTTCTATTTCATACCATCCGTAACGTCCTGTAGAGTCGGGTACAAGGTCGCAACCGAATATCTCGATGTGGAACTGGTCGCTGTGGTAGCGTTTTGTCTTGCCCTCTGTGGCAAGGAACGAAGGACCCATGTTGATGTTGCTTGCGGGCAGGGTGTCGCGTATTTCTGCAATCTGTTTCTTTGTAAGGGCTGCGTTGATGTAGTCCTGACGCATAGCACCATCGTGGCGGTATTCCTTCTTCCTGCCGAAGCAGTAGCCTACGTAAACGGCTACGTTTCCATAACCGTTGCTCACCTTCATGCCTTTATTGCTGTAGAAGAAGTTGCTGAAAGCAGCATTGATTCCTGCACGCCAACGATTAAAGTTCCATGTGAGGCTGGCACGTGCAAAGATGTTCATGTTGAAATGGGTATCTTTGTATTCGTAGCGGAATATGTTGGGATCGACATCTTTGCCGGTGTATTTCTTTTCGAGATAAGCGAAGTAGTCAGCGCCATCATATGTGAAACTGCCTTTGTTGTCGGAACGGACAGTCTTGAGACCTGGTGATGCAATAAGGGAGAGACCCAGCAACAGACGGCGTGAGAATACGATGTTGTGCGCATATCCCAATTGCAGGTGCCAGTCGCTGATGGTAGTCACAGTAGGGAAGTGGTTGGTCATAAATGTGCGCAACAGCCTGGATTGGCTTAGTGCAGGCCAAGCCTGATCGAGCATTTTTTTCACTTTATACATGTATGCCTCCTGGTCTATGTCCCATAGTCGTGATACTGCATCTACATCGTCTTCAGAGAATGGAGGGTTGGGCAGTCCGGCAACTGTGTATGCTGCTATTGACGGGAAGAGGTCGGAAATGTCGCTTTCCACCTTCTGATATGTGTATCCGAGACCGATGATTGGTGAACCGACTGAACGCAACTGAATGGCACCGTTGCTGAATGCTGCGGGGTTGGAGTATCTCTTGTGGTTTACGAAGTAGTTGATGTTCACACCTGTGATGGAGTTCTTGATGTAGTCTCCCAAGTCAAACATGTCTGCTACTTCTTTTATATCCTGAGTTCCTATTTCAGGATCGGTAACCTGCAGTTTTTTGATTCTAAAGTCACCACCGGTGCGACGTCGGATGAGGTCGATGTTGAAGAGTGCAGAGTTGATAGAGAGTGTGAACTCGTTCTTGCGCGCCTTCGGTTTACCTATACTACTCAAGTCGATGGTTGTACCAAAGAATATCCATCGCCAACCGAAGTACGGACCAAGACGGTTACTTACACGAGCATTCATCTCGATATTCAGATTCTCCGGAGTCTCCATTCTGAGCCACTCGAACGAAGTGGTATTCTGAATCTGTCCTGCCCAGTTGTAGAATGAGGATACGGCATATCGCGGATCACTTGCTGTCCAGTTTCTGGCTATCCACATTACGGGTTTGAGCAGTGTCTGACCGAAAGATTTCTTGGTTTTCTTCTGTTCCGGGATGATATTTATGTTCGTGGATATAGAGTCTGTCTGTGTTTGTGCTACAATATCCACGTTCCCGGCAAGGGCTAACACCAAAAATGCTATTAGTTTGATTCTTTTCATTAATATAAGTTTTAACAAAAAATTATTAGTTTTTACGTTGGAAGTTAGATTGAATTATTGCTTCCACTACTTTGGGGTTTTCACCACGGTCGTTATAGAAATCGAGGAAAACGATTCCGAAGTCGGAGTACTTTTTCTGTTCCAGAACTTCAAGCAGACACTTGTTCATAGGTGTCTTGATGTCCTTAGCTGTTCCGCCCCAGGCATTATTGTATGGGGTGTGACCATTAGGAGCACAGATAATCGAATTGAACGTGATGAACCATCTGTTCGGGTTTTTGTTCTCAGATGCCTCGATTATGTTTTTCTCTACCGCTTCCAATTTCTTTTCTGCATTCTTCGGTCTGTATATATCTTCTACATGGAAACCGTCGTATTCGAATGTTGCATTGTCTGCAAACGTAATCAGACGACCGTACGGACAACCTTTCTGACGGCGCATCACTATTATCTTTCCGCGTACGCTGTCGATGGGTGTTGACTGAGAGAATTTCTCTACAAACCGGTGAGGGTATTGGCTTATCAGCCTGCGATAGTTGTCGGTAAGTTCTTTACCCCACTTGCCGCCTTCATCGCTGCCGATGAGTGTAACGATAAATTCTGACGGATATTTATCGAGGAACTTATCCCACTGTACCATTGTGGAGTCGAAACTGTCGTATAGCTTTATGTAATGACCATAGCGGAGGTCGTGTCTCAGACGTATGTCGAAGGCACGGATGCCATCCTCCAGTTGTGTGAGCACAGGAAAGTTCTGTGTGTGGCCATCATGAAATAATGATAATGAATCTTGAGGATAGTTGGCACTTCCTGAGTCGTGTGTGCCAGGCATTGATATTGTGCTGATAGGACGATTGCCGTCAAGACGTTTCATCCATGAGAGTTTCGATTTGTCGATGCGCCCGATGTATATGTTGTTCTGGGTGCCTTTCTCTTTTTGCTCGATATATATACGATAGTCATTACCGTTGATAACAGCACGACCTTCGATGCTATATGTAGAATACGACTTGAAGGACTTGATGGCTATCTGGTTGAAATAATGCTCGTTTTTTCCGTGGTTTATATAGAAGTCGTCAATGACCAGCTTGATTGGATTGTCTGTTCCGAAAATATCTCCCCGAATATTAAGTGTCAACTTACCGCGCAGGGCAAAGTGGAGCATTTTGGGATACCATCTGTCTGGAATCTGATTGAGCTTCAACTGTGATTTCCACCAATCGGCAGTAAGAGTGCTTCCTTTGTGTCCTGCTTCAAGTTGGAAAACTCCGTTTTTGTCTATCTCTATGACTTTCTTGGGGATGAGTTCGCCATCAGGGGCTTGTCCGTGGGTGATATGACAGTCTTCCAGTTCATACCAACCGTATCTTCCATCATCTCCTTTAACAAGGTCGCAACCGAATACGTTGATATCGAATTTGACTGTGTGATATTTGGTATTCTTGCCAAAAGCCACACTTCCTGCTAAGAGGAAGAGTGTAGTCAATATCAGTATCTTGGTATTTTTCGGTTGTGTCATTATCGTATTTAAAATTTATTATTATTGTGCTACCTTGCCACCCATTATATCGATGAGTTCGCTTGTGATGGCCTGCTGGCGCGACTTGTTGTAAAGTAGTGTGAGTTCCTTCAACAGTTCGTTGGCATTGTCATCAGCAGTCTGCATTGCCATCATGCGTGCTGCATGTTCACTTGTCAGAGCGTCGAGCAACAGACCGTACATTTCAGAATTGAGCATTCGCGGATGCAACATCTCAGCCAGAGTCTGCGGGTCAGGTTCTGTGATGAAGTCGTCAGCATCTTTGTCTGTTTCGGATGTGGCGAAAACCTCCTTCGTAACTACCGGAGGAGCAAGCGGAAGCGGTTTTGTTTCTATAACCTGCTTGCCCATGCTGACGAAGTGGTGGTATATGACTTCTGCTTTTTGAATCTTACCCTCTGCATACATCTTCTGCAAGTCTGCAATAAACGACTGAATGGCACTGAATACATCACCTCGTTCCACCAGTTCGTTCATATTACCATAGGTAGTATCTGCTGCCTGATCCTCTATCTTTTTGATTTCCTTTATTATCTTCTTTCCTATAGGCATCACCAATACTTCAGCACCTTCATCTTTGTATTCTCCGATGCGGGTAAGTGTCATCTTTGCTATATTTGAATTGAACGAACCGCACAAGCCGCTGCTTGAGGAAATAGGAATCAATACCACACTCTTGGCATCTGTAGCTGTCTGAGTAATGGCTCCCAGTTGTTCTGTTATGGAGCGCAGCTTGGCAGAATAGCGCAGGAAGTTTGAGGTCATGACTTGTGTGCGGTGCAGTTTAGCACTCGCTATCATCCTCATAGCACTTGTTATCTTCTGTGTGCTATTTACCGATGCTATTCGTCCTTTTATTTCCTTCAGTGAACCCATCTGTCAATACTCATTTATACCTTGATGCTTGCAGCAGTTGCCTTTATGATTTCTGTTATGTTATCGTCAATCTTGCCCTGACTCAGTGGCTCAAGCACATCCTGTTTGTGAGTTGTGCGTAGCAGGTCAAGGAATATAACCTCGAATTCCTGCACCTTATTCACTGGGATGTCGCGCAACAGACCGTTTGTTCCTACATATAGTATGGCAATCTGTTCTTCCACTGGCATTGGACTATATTGCTTCTGAATGAGCAGTTGTGAATTCTTGCGTCCTTTATCGATGGTGAATGCTGTTACAGGATCCATGTCTCCACCGAATTTTGTGAATGCTTCCAGTTCGCGGTATTGTGCCTGGTCTATCTTCAGTGTACCGGCAACTTTCTTCATTGACTTCAGCTGTGCATTACCACCCACACGGCTCACAGAAATACCTACGTTGATAGCAGGACGTACTCCCTGATTGAAAAGTCCTGTCTCAAGGAATATCTGTCCGTCTGTGATTGAAATTACGTTTGTCGGAATGTAAGCAGAAACGTCACCAGCTTGAGTCTCGATGATTGGCAGGGCAGTGAGTGAACCTCCACCCTTTACCTTACCCTTCAGACTTGCTGGCAGGTCGTTCATCTTCTCTGCTACTTCCTGCTGAGCGATAATCTTTGCAGAACGTTCCAACAGACGGCTGTGCAGATAGAATACATCACCCGGGTATGCTTCACGCCCTGACGGACGTTTCAGGATAAGTGATACTTCACGATAGGCTACTGCCTGCTTAGATAGGTCGTCATATACTACTAAGGCATGACGGCCTGTATCGCGGAAGTATTCACCTATGGCAGCACCTGCGAATGGTGCGAAATACTGCATGGCAGCAGGGTCGCTGGCTGTGGCACTTACCACGATGGTGTAGTCCATTGCACCCTTCTGCTTCAGTGTGTTTACGATTGTTGCAACGGTACTTCCTTTCTGTCCCACTGCAACATATATACAATATACAGGATTGCCTGCTTCGTAATTGCTTCTCTGATTTATGATAGTATCAATGGCGATGGCAGTCTTTCCTGTCTGACGGTCGCCGATGATAAGTTCGCGCTGACCTCGACCGATTGGAATCATGGCATCTACTGCCTTGAGACCAGTCTGCAGCGGTTGGTTTACTGGCTGACGGAAGATAACTCCCGGGGCTTTTCGTTCCAAAGGCATGTCAAAGAGTTCGCCCGTGATAGGGTCGGGGGCATCGATTGGTTGTCCGAGTGTGTTTACCACACGTCCTATCATACCTTCGCCCACTGAGATAGACGCAATCCGACCCGTACGCTTTACGATGTCGCCTTCCTCAATATTGTCGGTAGGACCTAACAGTACGGCACCAACATTGTCTTCCTCGAGGTTCATCACTATAGCCTGCATGCCGTTCTCAAACTCCAAGAGTTCGCCGGCTTCAGCATTGTTCAGACCGAAGATGCGGACAATACCGTCACCTACCTGCAATACCAAACCTACTTCGGCTTCGCTGCCCAGTGTGTCTTCTTTTTCTATCTCAGCCAACTGCTGACGCAGCATAGCCGTTACTTCGCTTACCTTTATTTGTTCCATAATGTTTTTCTGATGTTTTGCAATCTGGTACGATAGCTGAAGTCGTACAGTCTGTCGTCAACGACTACCCAGCAACCGCCTATAAGGTCGGGTCTGATTCTCGTTTCCAGTTCTACTTCTCGGCCTGTTATCGTGTGTATCTTTTCAATTACCTTCTGTTGAAGCGATTTATCTATTTCAGTTGCTGTGGCAAATATCACATGGTCGATGTTATGATGTTTGCGATACAGGTCCTTATACACGAATATGATGAATCGCATGAGGTAGATACGTTCGTGTTTCAGTATCAGCCATAGAAAACGCTGATACAGATCTATGGCAATTGCCTCTGGGGAGGATGCCTTATCTGTTTTCTTGCATTGTTTCAGGCTTTTACTCACGTCTTTGGTTGGAGCATTCAGATTTTCAATCAGAACCTTCAAAGTAGAAGTGTCAGGTTTCACTCCGCTGGCTATAAGCAGAACTTTGAACTTATATTCTGTCTTAGTTCGCGGATTCATGAATACTCTCTGTGCTTCAGGCACTGCGCTCATGTTATCGTATAGCGCACCCAGATAGTCGTAGATGAATTTATCTACCGACTTGTCCCGGGCTTCCTCAAAAAGAGCCCTGCTATAACGCGTCGCTATACTTCCTATATTCATAATTCTTTAAGCATTCGTTCTATGGCTGCTTGCTGTTCTTCACGATCCTGCATCTTGGTGCGCAATACCTGCTCAGCAATCTGCAGTGCAAGACCTGCCACTTCATCATGTACGTCTTTCAGTGCTTCTGTCTTGGCTGCCTCAATACTTTTGGCTGCCTCTTCTGCTATGCGATGGGCTTCGCTTTCGGCTTGTTCCTTGGCGGCAGCGACAATCTTCTGTTTCTCAGCCATTGCTTCGGAGATGATGTCCTGCTGACGCGAACGGGCATTCTGCAACAGTGCCTCGCCCTCAGCCTGAATGCTTTCCAACTTCTCGTTGGCTTGCTTTGCTGAGAGCAACGACTGTGCTATAAATTCCTGTCTGTCCTTCAGTGCCTTTATTATTACTGGGAATCCGAATTTCGCCAGTAAGAAGAAAACCACACCGAACGAGAGCACCATCCAAAATAGCAACCCCGGATCTGGTGTTAGTAATCCCATTGCCGAATCAGAAGAACAGAGTTAACAGACAAACAACAATGGCGAAAAGTGCCACACCTTCAACGAAGGCTGCTGTCAGAATCATTGATGTACGGATGTCGCCTGCTGCACTTGGCTGACGCGCGATGCTTTCAACAGATGACTTACCGATGTTACCAATACCAAATGCAGCTCCGATAACTGCGATGGCAGCACCTATAGCTGCTCCAAATTTTGCGAGGCCTGCGCCTGCTGCTGCTTCTAAAATCATAGTTGTATAGTTTTTAAAGTTATGTATTGTTTTCTAATTATTTTTTACTCTTCATGCTGTGCCAATCCTATGAAGTTGGCGGTCAGGATAGTGAATACATATGCCTGGATGAATGCCACGAGCAGTTCGAGGCAGTTCATGAAGATGCAGAATGCTACACTGACAGCTGTCATCGGTGCTCCGACGGATGGTCCTACCTGCCATGTGATGAACACAATGCTGGTCAGTGAGAGTATTATGATGTGTCCTGCCATTATGTTGGCAAAGAGTCGGACAGTCAGTGAGAATGGTTTTGTGAATACTCCGATGAATTCTATGGTCGGCATCAGCGGAATAGCCTTCAGGGCAAGTGGTACGTTTGGCCAGAATATGCTCTTGAAATATTCTTTCGGAGCGAAGGCATTGATTGCTATGAAAGCCGTGATGGCACAAGTCAGTGTGACGGCGATATTACCTGTCAGGTTTGCCCCACCTGGGAAAATCGGTATAAGTCCCAGTAAGTTACATGTAAGGATAAATAAGAATACAGTGAGCAGATATGGAGAGAATCTCTCGTAACCGTGTCCGATGCTTGCTTCTGCCACTTGTTTGTCTATGAAGTTTATCACCAC
Source organism: Prevotellaceae bacterium UBA2757 (assembly GCA_002353215.1). The sequence goes on along the minus strand of DEJD01000055.1, from coordinate 13,714 downwards.
CTCAATCATTCCGATGAAACCGCCTGGAGCCTTCTTGTATCCGTTCTTCCTGTACCAGCGTGCTGATAGCAGAATGACGCTGCAGAGCAAGATGCAAACGAAGAAAAGTTCCAGCACGTTTTTGGTGATGGATATATCAAAAGGACGAACTCCTGCTGCGTTTACTATCTTTCCGCTCTTTGCGTCTATATGGTAGCCTTCATATTCCTCGCCGCCTTCAAGTTTGTCCGACATGAACACTTTCAGTCCGCTTTCATTGCTGTAAACAATGCATGGGAGGTGTATTATGGCGTCGTCTGCAATATGCCATTCATAGGCATCGGAGAGGTGACCGAAGATTATTTCCTTCACATCCACTTTTTCTTCACCCTGCTCTTCAGCCCAACTCTTAGATGAAATGGGTAAAAGCAGAAGGAATGCAACTGCAAGTCTTATTATGAAATGTCTGTCGCCTCTCATTTTTTCTTTGTTATTACGAATGTTTCTCCAGCCAGGTGCAACAGGTAGAGTACTACAGCCGATACGGCAAATGCTCCTGTGGTCTTTGATTCTGTATTGCTTGTCAGCGAAATGCCTATGATGATATATATAATGGTAATCAACAGTTTTACTCCCTTTGCTACCATATATTGTGTCATGAAGCGTTTCCCCTCAAGTGTTGGTTTGTTTATATGTTTCTCAAATTTGTTCAGAAGGAACGAAATAGCCATTTCCATCATCCAAAACAATGCGATGCTTACGAGAAAACCGTCTGTCCAGTATTCGGGTGCCATTTTCTTGCAGATAAATCCGCAGATAATCCCTATCACACTGATGATGGTGGCAATGAGTTGCAATTTTACTCGCATACTATTTCGACTTCATTGTTTAGCACTCTCATTACACCTGCTCCGCAGTCGATATTCTCTTTGTCTGTAACGATTTGACCTGCTTTTACTTCGGCAATCATGGGTGCATGATTCTCAAGTACTTCCAACAAACCGGTTGTGGAACGCAGCTGCACGCGGTTTACCTCGCCGCCGTAGCTGATGCCTTGTGGTGTAATGACTTTCAGTTTCATGCCAACTGTTCCTTAAGTTTCTTGGCTTTGTCGAATACCTCTTCGATAGTTCCTACGTTGAGGAAAGCCTGTTCGGGCAGGTCGTCGCAGTCGCCGTCGAGAATCATCTTGAAGCCCTTTATTGTATCTTCTATAGCCACCATTACGCCAGGTAAGCCAGTGAACTGCTGTGCTACGGCAAATGGCTGACTCAGGAATCGTTGTACCTTACGTGCTCGTTGTACTGTCAGCTTGTCTTCGTCTGAAAGTTCTTCCATACCCAGAATGGCAATGATATCTTGCAATTCCTTCTGGCGCTGCAGAATCTGTTTTACTCTCTGAGCCGTATTGTAATGTTCTTCGCCTACTACGTTCGGGTCGAGTATTCGACTGGTAGAATCCAACGGGTCAACAGCCGGGTAGATACCTAATTCGGCAATCTTACGATTGAGCACTGTTGTTGCATCCAAGTGTGAGAATGTAGTTGCCGGAGCCGGGTCTGTAAGGTCGTCTGCAGGAACATATACAGCCTGTACAGATGTGATAGAACCGTTCTTTGTAGATGTGATTCTCTCCTGCATCTGTCCCATCTCACTGGCGAGGGTAGGCTGGTAACCTACGGCTGAAGGCATACGTCCCAAAAGGGCTGACACTTCACTACCTGCCTGTGTGAAACGGAATATATTGTCGATAAAGAGCAGAATATCCTTCTTTTCGCCAGTAGCCTTGCCTGAATCGCGGAACGACTCAGCAATGGTCAGACCACTCAATGCCACACTGGCACGTGCGCCTGGGGGCTCGTTCATCTGTCCGAACACCAGCGATACCTGACTCTTTTTCAGTTCTTCCCTATCTATCAGAGAAAGATCCCATTTGCCTTCTTTCATGGCTTCCTTGAACTTCTCTCCGTAGCGGATTACACCACTTTCTATCATTTCTCGCAGAAGGTCGTTTCCTTCACGTGTACGTTCGCCTACACCAGTAAATACAGAGAATCCGTTTCCGCGCTTTGCAACGTTGTTGATGAGTTCCTGGATGAGCACTGTCTTACCTACACCGGCACCACCGAAAAGTCCGATTTTACCGCCCTTTGCGTATGGTTCTATAAGGTCGATAACCTTGATTCCGGTATAGAGGATTTCCTGTGCTGGTGATAGTTCGTCGAATTTAGGTGCTGTACGGTGAATAGGCAACGCTCCGTCGCGACTCATTGCTTCCATTCCATCGATAGGGTCACCACTTACGTTCATCAGTCGTCCCTTCACTTGATCGCCTATAGGCATCGTTATCGGTCGTCCCAAAGCCTGCACTTCCATACCGCGGTGCAGTCCGTCGGTACTTTCCATAGCTACACA
>DEJD01000055.1:6825-11249 GCA_002353215.1 Prevotellaceae bacterium UBA2757 | reverse complement strand
TCATGAATTCGTGGCAGTTTCTCAGCAGGGAAGTAAACATCCACCACTGGGCCGATAATCTGAGAAATGGTGCCTTTAATAGTTTCCATAGCATTTGAATTTATATTGCAAAAGTATAAAATATCTTCTATAACGACAAAAAAAAGAAAAAAAAATTGATGACTATTTATATAATTGGTAGTTTTGATGAGGGAAATTATTATCTTTGCGCTTGATTTAAGTCGTACCTTCAAAAAAGTTTCTTAGAATAGTAAAAGATAATTAACTATGATAGACTATGTAAGAGGCGCTGTTGCCGAACTGACTCCCACCACTGCCACAATCGAATGTGCTGGTGTAGGTTATCTATGTAATATTTCCGTAAACACTTATTCTGCATTACAGGGTAAAACCGAAGGTAAACTGTATGTATATGAGGCAATTCGAGAGGATGCATGGGTGCTCTTCGGATTTGCTACTCAAGACGAACGTAATCTCTTCCTTTTACTCATCAGTGTCAGTGGAGTAGGTGGCAATACTGCCCGTACAATGTTGAGTAGTTTTTCTGTTGCTGAACTGGCAACGGTAATCATGGAAGGTAATGAACGTATGTTGAAGACAGTGAAGGGGTTAGGAACTAAAACTGCTCAGCGCGTCATTGTGGAATTGAAGGATAAAGTGAGCACTCTCGCTCTTGGCGGCGGTACGTCTTCTCTGACTGCAAACGACGATGTGGCTACTCTGAATAAAGAAGTATATAACGAGGCAGTTGATGCGATGCGGGCACTCGGTTTTCCACCTGCTCCAGTTAGCAAGGTCGTTCGTGCTATTATGAAGGAAGATCCTTCTTTGCCTGTTGAAAAAGTTATCAAACAGGCTTTGAAAATGATGTAGTCCAAGCTGCATTTTCTTAATAAATTTTGAGCAAATACAATAATTTCGGCTCGTGTACGTTTTTTATATTACGTGCGTACGAAGCTGAAAATATTATATGTGTTGCTCCTGAGTCTGAGCATTAGCACTATAGCCAGCAATTTGGCTAATAGTGCTTTTAGTGTGTATATGCCACCATATACTCCTGAAAGTCCGTCAGATGCAATATCTGAACCAACACCCGAGCCTGCTCCGAATCCACAACCTGCGCCAGCTCCTGAAGATACAGTAAAGGTAAAGAAAACGGACTATATTCACGGGGAACATCCCGAGGAATTCAGTATGGATTTGAACGATCCGGAAAATCTGAAACACGATGAAGGCGAGTATGTTGAAAAGACAAATCTTTATAGGGTAGGTACAAAATTAGGAGATAACTACCTGAGTGCTCCTACTCTGATGACCCCCGAGGAATATCTGAAGTGGACTGAACGGAAGTCTATGGATGCTTACTTCAAGATGCGCAATGACTCCCTCGTGAAGACAAAGGGCAAGAGTAAGTTTGACTTTACCAATATGCACTTCGACCTTGGTCCTGCTGAGAAAATTTTCGGTCCTGGTGGTGTTCAGGTGAAGACTCAGGGTTCCGCTGAGATAAAGATGGGTTATAAGCGTACGTTTACCGACAACCCTTCACTGTCAGAGAGAAACAGAAAGAACAGCATCTTCGATTTCGACGAGAAGATAAACGTGTCACTCAACGCCTCAGTGGGTGATAAGATGAATTTCAACCTGAACTATAACACTGATGCTACATTCGACTTCGACAAACAGGCACTCAAACTTGCTTTCGAAGGTAAGGAGGATGATATCGTAAAACTCATCGAGGCTGGTAATGTGACCTTCCCTACAAATTCAAGTCTGATTCGTGGTGCCACATCTCTCTTCGGTCTCAGAACAGACCTCCAGTTCGGAAAGCTCACCCTACAGGCAGTAGTGAGTCAAAAGAAATCACAGTCGAAGAGTGTGAGTACAAAGGGTGGCACACAGCTTACTCCGTTTGAAATCGAAGCCTATAACTATGATGAAAACCGCCATTTCTTCATGGGTAATTTCTTCCACGACCGTTATGACACTTGGTGTGCCACCTTGCCTAATATCATGAGTGGTGTCACTCTCAAGCGTGTTGAGGTGTGGGTAACGAATACGAGTGGTGTCACTTCAAACACTCGCGACCTCGTGGCTTTCGTTGATTTAGGTGAAAGTACCAATCTTGACAATACATATTGGACAGCTACAGGCAGCATGCTGCCAGCGAATGGTGCCAACAACCTGTATTCTACGATGGTGAACGACAGTAACAACGTAAGGGCTCGATATATCGACCAGACTTCGACGGTGATGAGTGCCCTGAATGTAGATGGTTTTACCGTGGAGTTGGAGGGTAGTACCGATTATGAAAAGATTGAGAATGCCCGTCTGTTGAGCAGTTCCGAATATACCCTCAACCCCCATCTCGGATATATCTCTCTGAAGAGTATGCTGCAGTCAAATCAGAGTCTGGCTATTGCCTATGAATACACCTATGGCGGTGCTACATATCAGGTCGGAGAATTCTCTACCGACATCACAGACAACAACAAAGCACTGTTCGTAAAACTCCTGAAGCCTGTCAATAATGCTCCTTCTCTGCGTAGCTGGGGATTCATGATGAAAAACGTCTATTCCCTCAATGCCTTGAGTGTGCAGCGTGAGAAGTTCAAACTCGACATAAAATACCTGAGTGACACAACTGGTGTGTATATGTCCTATCTGCCTGAGGGGGCATATAAAGACACCACATTGCTTCGTGTTATGAACCTCGACCGCTTGGATGATAATAACAAAACACACCCTAACGGTAAGTTCGACTTCCTTGAGGGCTACACTATCAATACTTCTACAGGTCGTGTCATATTTCCTGTAGCAGAGCCGTTCGGTAAGTGGCTCAGAAAGAAATTGGAAGCTAAGTTCGGAAAGGCTGTTGCTGACAAATACTGCTACGATGAGTTGTACGACAGCACGAAGATAAAGGCTAAACAGATATCTGAAAAGAATAAATTTACCCTCACGGGTGAATACAAAGCCTCTTCAGGGTCGGAAATCGACCTCGGAAGCATGAATATCCCTGCGGGCAGTGTTACCGTGACGGCTGGTGGTGTCACCCTGACCGAAGGTACCGACTATACCGTCGATTATACCCTGGGTAAGGTGACCATCATAAACCAAAGTATCATCGATGCCGGCACGAATGTGAATGTAAGCATGGAGAGTCAGTCGGAGTATGCTTCTATGCGTAAGACGATGCTCGGATTGAACTGGCAATATGAATTTTCAAAGAATCTCTCTATTGGCGGTACGTTGATGAGGCTTACCGAAAAACCTCTTACGTCGAAAGTGACGATGGGCAACGAACCGTTGAACAATACCTTGTGGGGTGTGAATGTGAACTGGAAGCAGCAGTCGCAGTGGCTTACCAACATTGTGGATAAGATTCCGCTTATCAATGTGAGTGCTCCGTCCAATATATCGTTCACAGGTGAATTTGCCCAACTTATCGCCGGGAAGTCGCGCGATACCCAGGGCGGTGCTTCCTATCTCGACGACTTCGAACAGACAAAGAGCAACATCAGTGTGATACATCCGAAGGAATGGATGATTTCAAGTACTCCGCACGCTTTCTCCGAATCAGCACTCTCTAACAGCATCGAATACGGTAAGAATCGTGCCCACTTGGCATGGTACCAGATAGACCCGCTGTTCACACGTCGAAGCAGTTCGCTTACTCCTGCCCATATCAAGACAGACCTCGACCAGCTTTCAAACCATTATGTACGTGAGGTTTATGTTCAGGAAATATACACCAACCGTCAGACAAACTATGGTGAGAGCAATACCCTTGACGTCTTGAATATGGCTTACTATCCAAGTGAACGCGGACCTTACAACCTCGACACAGATGTGGATTACAACGGTAATCTGAACAATCCGGAACGCCGTTGGGGTGGTATGATGCGAAAACTGGATACCAGCGATTTCGAAACAAGCAACATTCAGTACATCGAGTTCTGGATGCTCGACCCGTTCATCTATACCAAGGACAGTGCCAATATCGCAGATTTCTGCGGTGACCTCTATTTCAACCTCGGTGAAGTCAGTGAAGATGTGCTCAAGGACGGTAAGAAAGCATACGAAAGTGGTAATCCTGTGGATAACAACTCGGCATTCATGGAAACTGTATGGGGTAGGGTGCCTACAGCGAAGAGCGTGGTTTATTCGTTCTCAAACGAGAGTGGTGCCCGCACTCAGCAGGATATAGGTCTCAACGGATTGAGCGATGCCGACGAACGTAACTTCAGTACCTATTCTGACTATCTCAACACAATGCGTGGAAAGGTATCGGAAACTGCGTTTAATGCTATATGGAACGACCCTGCGGGCGACGACTATCACTATTTCCGTGGAAGCGATTATGACGATGCCCGCACTTCCATCCTCGACCGTTACAAACGAATCAACATGCTTGAAGGCAA
>DEJD01000055.1:5645-6817 GCA_002353215.1 Prevotellaceae bacterium UBA2757 | reverse complement strand
TCACCTTACTCGAGCGGTACGGGCGAGTCGTACTCTACTGCCTATAAGTCAAGTCCTGACTGCGAAGATGTGAACATGGACTATACTATGGATGAATACGAGAAGTACTACAGCTATCATGTAAACATCAATCCGAACTCCCTCTCTGTCGGTTCTAATTATATCGTGGATAAACGCGAATATACAGCAAAACTCCGAAACGGTAGCACCAAGGATGCTAAGTGTACATGGTACCTCTTCCGTATTCCTATCGAAGAAGCCGACTCAACTATTGGTAGTATCAACGATATGTCGAGCATACGTTTCATGCGTATGTATATGACTAATTTCAAGCGTCCTGTCGTTCTCCGTTTTGCAAGTCTCGACCTCGTTCGCGGTGAGTGGCGACCATACAAGAAGGCACTTTACACAGGCGATAAACCAAGCAACACAGGAACGATGAGTGTGGCTGCTGTGAACATCGAAGAGAACAACAGTAAGACTCCAGTAAACTACGTAATGCCTCCAGGCATCACCCGTGTGGTTGACCCGGCACAGCCACAGCTTACTCAGCAGAACGAACAGGCACTTGCCATCGTGGTTAACGGTCTTGCAAGTGGCGATGCCAGAGCTGTATATAAGACTATGCACATCGACCTGAGAAAATACAAACACCTGCAGATGTTCGTTCATGCCAATGCCCTGGAAGGTGAAGAAGACTTGCTTGCAGACAAGGAAATGAGCGTGTTCCTCCGTATCGGTTCCGACTACCAGAATAACTACTACGAATACGAAATTCCTGTCAATAAGACTCCTAAGGGTCGTTACGACACATATAGTGCTGCTGGCTGCGAGGCAGTATGGCCTGCCAGCAATATGCTCGACATCGATTTGAGCGTGCTCACTGACATCAAGCATCAGCGAAACCGTGAGAGAGCACAGGGTAGGGCGTCTTATACAGAACTGTTCCAGATCTACGACAGTTCGAAACCGAACAACCGCATCAGCATTATGGGTAATCCGTCTCTTGGTGAGGTGAAGACCATGATGATTGGTATCAGAAACAACAGCCGAAGCACGAAGAACATCGAGGTATGGGTAAACGAATTACGTCTTCAGGACTACACCAACGAAGGCGGTTGGGCAGCTCAGGGAAACATGAATGTGCAGTTGAGCGACTTGGGTTCTGTCAA
>DEJD01000055.1:2592-5565 GCA_002353215.1 Prevotellaceae bacterium UBA2757 | reverse complement strand
GACAATCTCTACGAATGGAGTATAACCACTCAGCTGGAACTCGGAAAACTCTTCCCCGAAAAGTGGAAGATGCAGTTGCCGTTCTACTATTCTTACAGTTGGCAGAAGATGTCGCCTAAGTACAACCCGTTCGATACCGATATTCTCCTGAAGGATGCTCTCGACGATCTTGCATCAAAGGCACAGAAAGACTCCCTGAAGAGTATGGCTGAGACAGTTACAAAAAACAAAAACCTCTCGCTCTCTAACTGGAAGTCAACGGTGCGTAGCCGTAAGCCTATGCCTTGGGACCCTACAAACTTCGCCCTCAGTTATGCACATAGCCAGAAATACATCACTGGCCGCACTACCGTCTATGAGAACGAAGAGACATGGAAATATGCCTTCAACTACTCTTATGCTCCTAAGTACAATGCTCTCGAACCGTTCAAGAATATGAAGGGCAAGTCGAAGTGGCTTGACATCATCAAGGCTCAGAACCTGCAGTACCTGCCGCAGAGCATTCAGTTCAATACTGATATCAACCGCCACTACTACGAATATCAGGAACGTGACCTCGATGCTGGTGCAAGCAGTAAGTTGCCGGTTGTGTGGAGCGACCAAATACTGTGGAATCGTGAACTCTCCCTCCGTTGGGACATCTTCAAGAGTCTGAAGATGACATGGACTTCTGCCACTCATGCCGAAATTGAAGAGCCATATAGGGTAGTGAACAAGAACCTCTACCCCGATGATTATACTGCCTGGAAAGACTCTGTGATGAGGAGTTTCTGGTCGTTGGGTCGTCCGCTTACCTACAACTCTACTTTCAATGCCTCCTATGCGGTGCCGTTGAACAAGATACCGATAGTCGATTACATGACGGCAAACGGTTCTTATACTTCCAGCTATGGTTGGAAACGCGGAACGGAACTCGAGAATGGTAAATCACTCGGTAACATAGCCAATACCCAGCGTACCGTAAACCTCAATGGTGACATAAACTTCGAAAAGCTTTACTCTAAGTGGAAGTTCCTTGATGAAGTGCAGAAGAAATTCTCCGGTCAGGGCAAGAAACCGAATCAGAACACCCGCAACCAGCGGAACTCCAAGAATACCAAGAGTGTTACCGTGGATGGTAACAACAAGCCGGTTGGCGAGAATGCTGATGCCAACGATCCGAAGAATGCCAAGGCAGCGAAGAAGACCAAGGGTTTTAGTAAGGAAATCGTTCTTACAGACTCTGTGCCGTTTGAGTTGAAACATGGTCAGAAGTCAAAACGTCTTATCGTCCGTGCTACTACAGAAGACGGCAAGACCTTCAAACTGAAATATAAGAAGACCGACGAGAACACCATTCAGATAAAGCCGTTCAAGCATGTTGAGGAAAAGACTCCTCTCGACTCCCTCGACTCTGCGAATGTAAAACCTCGTCTGGAATCTATGAAGCTCAAGGTGAATGTAGTTGCCAAGGAACCACTCGAGAACCAGAGTTGGTATAAGGTGGCACAGGTAGTAGCTCGTGGACTTATGATGGTGCGCAAGGCAAGTATATCATTCCGCAACACTTACGCACTGACTCTCCCTGGTTTCAAGACTGAGGTTGGCGATGCCTTCGGACAGAAACGCACTGGTGGCGGTCTCTCGCCTGGTCTTGCTTTCGCTTTCGGTATGGTAGGCGACAGCTATATCCAGAAGGCAGCAGATCGCGGATGGCTGATGACCAACGACTCTTCTGTAACTACTCCTGCTACTATCAATAATATGACCGACCTGCAGGTGAAGGTAACCCTCGAACCTGTGCGCGACCTGAAGATAGACCTCAATGCCTCTCGCACCGTGAACCGTGCCAAGAGCATCCAGTTCATGTATAGTGGTATGCCACAAACGCTGAGCGGTAGCTTCAACCAGACAACCATATCCATCAAGACGGCATTCTCGAAGACTGGTTCCATCAGCAACAACTACTCATCAAAACCATTTGAGACATTCCTCGCTAACCTGCCTGTCATACGTGAGAGAGTACAGGCTCGCTATGCTAATGCCGTATATCCTGATGCGGCCGGTTCTTTGGCAGGAAAGAAATACGACCCTGCCAACGGAACTGTCAATCCATATTCTGCCGACGTCATGGTTCCTGCCTTCCTCGCAGCATATTGTGGAGGTGATGCCACACGCAAAGCCCTCGACATCTTCCCGTCCCTATGGAGCATGTTGCCAAACTGGACACTGCGCTACAGCGGACTCATCAAACTCTCCTGGTTCGCTTCACACTTCAAGAGTTTCAACGTCAACCATGCCTACAAGAGCATATACACCGTCGGAGCCTACAACTCCTACACCTCATGGATGGAATACATGGGAGACCTTGGATTCATCAAAGACGTGACTACGGGCAACCCGACTCCTAATAGTATATATAATGTGTCAACGGTAAGTATCAACGAATCGTTCTCACCACTCATCGGAGTCGATATGACCTTCAATAGCGGTATCACAGCCAAGATGGAATACCGTAAAACCCGTACCCTCAACCTCTCCATGACATCTATTGCCATCACCGAAAACTACTCCAACGACCTCGTCTTCGGTTTTGGTTATAAGATAAAGGATATCAGCCTCTTTGGCGCAAAACGTATCCAAGATCCAAGTTCGAAGAGCAAGAAAAAGAAAAGCTCTAAGGGTAAGAATGCCGATGCAAAAGACAGTAATCAGTCGTCTTCCCAGTCGAGCAGCAGCAAACGAGGAGCCGTGAGTCACGACCTCAACCTGCGTGTTGACTTCAGCTATCGTATGCAGAATGCCATCAACCGCAACATACAGACGGCCATGTCAACTGCCACCAGCGGAAACACCGCCTACAAACTCGCCATCAATGCCGACTACACCTTCAGTCGTCTGCTCACGATGACCGCCTTCTTCGACTGGCAACGCAACGTGCCGCTCGTTTCCCAAAGCTCATACCCAACCACCACCACCGACTTCGGACTCAGC
>DEJD01000055.1:0-2541 GCA_002353215.1 Prevotellaceae bacterium UBA2757 | reverse complement strand
AATGTACGAAGAACTCATACAAGAAGACGTCCTATACTGCATGTTTTATGCAGTAGTGGCAGCAATAAACCTTATCGCCAGCTGCTACCTCCTGTTCCGTCGTGGCAACGCTTTCAACCCTGAAATCACTCCGCCGCTACACCTGCGCCGATGGGCGGCAGCCTTCCTTGCCTCCATGGCTATGAGTCATGTATGGTACCTGCCTATGATGTATGTCACCAACGATGAGGATGCCAGAACAAGTTTGTTATTAGGCGCTTTGCTCGACTTCATGACTGTCTTCCCGCTGTCAATAATCGTTATGCTCTCCATGCTTCAAGACCGCAGACGACAACTGTGGCCTGTTCCAATAATAACGTTGCCTATTATCACACTAAATGTATGGTGCCTAATTGGTCACGACGACACAATCCTCCAATTTGGCTACGGAAGCGTATTAGTGTTTGGAATCGGCAGTTTTATATATATGACAATAGCGCTACGTCGCTATGGCCGCTGGTTGCGCGACAACTATGCCGACTTGGAAAACAAAGAATTGGGACGGAGTTTTGCACTTATGGCAGCTATATTTGCCATGTTAGGCTTCTATGTATTTGGAGTCAAGAGTATGACATATGAATACATTGTTCAGGTATGTGGAATAATAATCACCATCTTCCTCGTTTGGCGAGTAGAAACACTGAGCGACCTCAGCATCTCTCAGTTGCCGGATGATTTGGAAGAAGAGATGGTTTCACAAGAAGACCTCAGCGAAGCCACTCTTCCCGACGTCACCTACGACAATATCGGACTTCTCCTCCAGCAGCACTGCATTGACACAAAACTATACCTGCAGCATGACTTGAGCCTCTCCCAACTCGCCAAAATCATAGGAACCAACCGTTCTTACCTCAGTCTCTATTTCTCCCACAAAGGCTTAACCTACAATGCCTATATCAATGACCTGCGCATCAACCATTTCATCGACCTTTTCCGTAAAGCTGTTGCCTCTCGTCGTCTTGTTACAGCCCAGCAATTAGCTCACAAAAGCGGCTACAAAAGTTACAGCACCTTCAGTCTCGCCTTCAAACAGCGAATAGGTGTTGCTGTCACCGCCTGGATGCGCGACAATGGCAAGTAAACGTCTCATAAATATTCACACCCTACCATCCGTTTTTAGTAAACAAACGTTAAAAATGGGGGGTAAGCGAGAGTTTTTTAATATTAATTTCACTACAATGAAAATAATTACTATGTTTGTTCCCAAACAGTGCAATATTTTTATTTACTAACTAAAACTTTAAAGTTATGAAAAAGATGTTTAAATGGATGTGTGCTATCATAGTAGTTATGATGAGTACTTATGTGTTTACTGCATGTGGTGATGACAGTGCTGATCCCACTAATCCCACTAATCCCAATGCGCCCTCTTCTTCATCAATTGTGGGCACTTGGGAAGTAGTTTCGTCACCTGTTACTAAGAATGGTCCCACCAAAGGCACATTATTCTACATGGCCAGCAATGGTGTGATGAAGATGCAGCTGGGTGGTACAGGTGAAGTGAATACTGGCAGATATTCCTACATTCCAGCCACAGGTCTTTTAACTCCCTCTTTCGAAGGAGTAAGAACAGGTACCGCTGTATTGAGCATGCGCTCAGATGGTAAAATCAGCATGCAGGTATCTGAATCCGATAATAACTACACCCTTATCCTCGAGAAGAAGTCTAGTAATGACATCATCCAGAGTGGTGAAGGTGGAGGCGGTGCTTCAGGAGATGTACAAGCTCGAGAGATTATTGGTACTTGGATATTTCTTTATGATGAAGGAAACGTTAACAACAGCGAAGGTATTACAATAGTATTCAACGAGGATGGAACAGGTTACTACTACAATGAACAATCTCAAAGAGAAAACATTACCTTCACATCGAGTTACGACAGCAAGGGACGTATCCGTGCAGAATGGACATACCAAGTAAATGGAGCAAAGGCCGAGCTGAAAGCGGTAGCCGTACAAGGCGGCAATGTGCTGAACGGAGAAGGTCGCATGATGCAAGATGGTGTTGACTTCGCAGGTGTTACGATGGTGAAGAAAGGCTACACGATTCCTTCAGAGGGCATCCTCGGTCGTTGGAAGGTAACTGATGTAAACTTCAATGGTCCAAGAATCGGTGGCGTATTGGTATTTGCCAACAATAACGAGTTCTACACAGAGGGTGACGCTCATGCAGACACTTATGATTGGAATGCTACAACAAAGGAACTGGTGATTCATCTTACTCAAGATGGCAACATCCAGGCCACTGTTGAAACCAATGGTTGGACAACAGGCTCACAGGCCATTGTAACCTTAGTTGGCGCAGATGGTACACTTAAACTAGAGAAACTATAAGATATAGCTCTATCGATTAACTTGACGGCATTATCCTCCTTGGATAGTGCCGTCAATTCTTTTCTTATTAGTCTATGTCTTTTTGTAATTTAGGTGTCAACCTTATCTACAAAAAGACATCTGACATCATACATCTTACGGGTTGGTGGTTAGAGGTTAGCGGTTAGT
>DEJD01000015.1 GCA_002353215.1 Prevotellaceae bacterium UBA2757 | reverse complement strand
ATTCTAATTTCTGTCTTTAAAAATAATTAGCCCCCAACGAATTGTTGGGGGCTTTTCTTGTAAAATGCTGCGTTTTCTATCTGCTGCGAGAGGGCGATTAGTCTTTTCCCATCAGATAGGAGTACATCATGCCGCTCTCGAGTTCCTTTGCGATTTCGTCGCCGCAGAATGCGCTGACGATGTCGTAGCCCAGTTGGAGGGCGGCAGCGGGACCTTTTCCTGTGAAGAACTGTCCGTCGCGTTCTGTCAGGTTGCCTGTGTATGTGGCGCCGGTGAGGAATTTCTCAAATCCGGGGTAGCAGGTGACTTTCTTGCCTTTCAGTATGCCGAGGTTGCCATATACCATCGGTGCGGCACAGATGGCTGCGAGTGGTTTGCCTGCGTTGAAATGGGCAAGGATGATTTCCTGCAGTTTTTTGCAGTCGTTCAGGTTCTGTGCTCCGGGCATGCCTCCGGGCAGGAACAGCATGTCGGCATTTTCGTAGTTGTTGTCGGCAAGCATGGTGTCTGCCTTCATCTGTACGCCGTGGGAACTTTCTACCATCTGACTGGGCATGATGCTGACGGTTTTCACCCTCAGCCCTGCTCGTCTGCAAACATCGATTACGCCAAGAGCCTCTACGTCTTCAAAGCCGTTGGCAAGGAATGTGTAAATCATAATATTAATAACTATTTTTTGTTTGTTTTTGGGATTTTTGCCTTACATTTGCAAATGTAAGAAATAAATACAGAAAATATGGCAAAGAAATTAAAATTTGCACTTTTTGGGAATGTTTATCAGGAACGCAAGTCGGCTGTTGTACAAAAGTTCTTTGCAATTGCGGAGAAGTATGAGGCTTCGATTGTCATGCCTAAGCAGTTCTACAGTTTTTTGAAGGAGAACGTGAAAATCGATGTACCTCAGTGCGAACTGACAGATGACGATGACTTTACGGCTGACTTCGCGGTCTGTCTTGGTGGCGACGGAACGTTCCTCGATGTAGCCAGTCGCGTGGCTGACAAGCAGATTCCTATTATCGGTTTCAATACGGGCCGCCTGGGTTTTCTTGCCAGTTATCAGCCTTCGCACATTGAGGATGCCATTGCTGATATTTACAGTGGCAATTATAATATAGAAGCCCACAGTGTGCTGCAGCTCTTCTGCGACGACCTCGAACTGCAGGGTTATCCTTTTGCACTGAACGAAATTGCAATTCTGAAGCACGACATATCTTCTATGATAACCATACATACGGATATTGACGGTGAACACCTGACTACCTATCAGGCGGACGGACTCATCGTAAGCACACCTACGGGCAGTACGGCTTACTCGCTCAGTGTGGGCGGACCTATCATCGTGCCTCAGTCCGACGCGATGTGTCTCACTCCGGTAGCTCCTCACTCGCTTAACATGCGACCAATCGTACTGTGTGACGATGCCGAAATAGAACTCCGTGTCGAGAGCCGTTCCGGCAATTTCCTTATCTCGCTCGACGGTCGCAGCCAGAGCTACCGTGATAATATTCACCTGCGCATCAGGAAGGCTCCTTATTCTGTGAATGTGGTGACTCAGCCTGGTCATAATTTCTTCTCCACTCTTCGCAAAAAGATGATGTGGGGAGCCGATCGTAGAGGATGAAGATAAATAAGACAAAATATTCTTGGAGTGCTATCTTGGCATGGTTGTGGCGCCATCATAAGGGGTGCCGCATACAGGCTGTCTGCAATGCCCTGATAGGTCTGACTATGGTTGCTTTGGGCCTGCTTGGCGTAGATACACTGCGAAAACTGACCGATATAGCTTCGGGTGCTCGTGAGGGCAGTATTGTGTGGATGTCTGTCCTGCTGGGACTGGTATTCCTTTCCGAAATGCTCCTTCACATTCTTTCTACATGGATAGCTGCTGTACTTGGCGTGCGTGCTCAGAATCAGATGCAAAAGTTTTTCTTCCACCATCTGCTGAAAGGGCAGTGGAGCGGTGTGGAGAAATACCATAGCGGCGATGTGCTCAACCGTCTTTTTACGGATGTCAACGATATAGTCGGACTGATGACGGAGGTGGTTCCGTCGGCACTTATAGTTGTTGTCCAGTTCTTTGCATCGCTTGTTTATCTCTATATGATGGACAGCACCCTTGCCCTTATCCTCGTGATTATTTCTCCGGCATTCCTGCTCCTTTCCCGATACTATTTCTTCCACATGCGTCGTATAGTGCGTCGCATCAAAGATTCCAACTCGGCTATCCAGTCTATTATTCAGGAGAGCATAATCCATAAGATGGTTATAAAGACTCTTGAACGCACAGATACCATGATGTCGCGTCTGGAGAGCCGGCAGTCACATTTGCGCCGTCAGGTAAAACAGCGTGCAAAGTTTGCTATTCTCACTAAAACACTTGTGAATGTAGGTTTTACCACAGCATATCTGATTGGTCTTGTATGGGGACTGTTCCAACTTCAGAGCGGTATTATTACGGTCGGAGTTCTGTTAGCCTTTACACAACTCATCAACCGAATCCAGCGACCGATGCTACAGATGGCGCGCATTCTGCCTGTGTTTGTCAATTCGCTTGCCAGCTCCGAACGACTTATGGAACTTGAGGAACTGCCGCTCGAGCCTGTTTCCGAACCAATATCCCTTCAGGGCGGAGTGGGACTGCGTTTCGAGGATGTATCCTTCCGTTACCTCCCTGCCAACGGACGCAGCGGCCGTATGGTTATAAGTCATTTTTCCCACGATTTCCGACCAGGCAGTTTTACAGCTATTTTAGGAGAAACAGGAGCCGGCAAGACCACCCTTATCCGCCTTATGCTTTCTCTTATCAGCCCTGTGGAAGGACAGGCTTTGATTTATAACGATGAAAATATACACTTGCTTTCACCTTCTGCACGCTGCAACTTCTCTTATATTCCTCAGGGTAATACACTCTTCTCCGGCACTATCCGTGAAAACCTGCTTCTCGGCAACCCTTCTGCTACTGATGAACAAATGCAGCGGGCATTGCAGATTGCCATGGCAGACTTCGTATTTGAAATGCCAAACGGACTCAGTACCATTTGCAGCGAACATGGAGGCGGACTCAGTGAAGGACAGGCGCAGCGTATTGCCATCGCCCGTGCCCTCCTGCGACCATGCCGGATTCTGTTGCTAGATGAGGCTACTTCAGCCCTTGACGAAGAGACAGAGCGCGACCTTCTGCAAAACCTGAAAGCACATTATCGTAATGGCACAATAATATTCGTAACGCATCGCTTGGCTGTGACCAATTATACAACCGACACGATTCGACTCGAGCGTATAACAGGGTAAAAAATGATGACGCAAGCCCGAATAAAAAACATATTGTTCATCTTGGGAATTGTGGCAGTAGTGATAATGCTGTTCACATTCGAGGTGAGTTTTGTTGAACTGTGGCATTACATCTGTCATGCCGGTTACTGGCTTGTAGCTATTTTCGCCTTATGGGGCATTCTCTATCTGATGAACGCCTGGTCGTGGCAGGTCATCATACGTGGCAGCGGTCCCTGTCCAGTAAGTTTCCTTTATCTGCTCCGACTTACGGTTTCAGGTTTTGCTCTGAACTACACAACCCCCATCGGACTCCTTGGAGGTGAACCGTATAAGATTCTTGAGATGACCCCTCACATAGGTGTGCAGCGAGCCACCTCTTCTGTGGTGCTGTTTGCCATGATGCATGTCTTTGC
>DEJD01000020.1:2762-3147 GCA_002353215.1 Prevotellaceae bacterium UBA2757 | reverse complement strand
AAGTGCAACTTCGTAGGATTGTGGAATGTAAAATTGCCTAACATGGTTCTAAAATTTAAGTTTTGTATTTATGATTTCTGGGTGCAAAGACGGTGCAAGCCGAACGCAATCGATCTTGATCGAATTGCTGAGGCGTCGCCTGTTTTCGCGACGTGATCTTGAATCACGGTGCAAAGGTATAGACATTATATTATATAGGTGTTACACAAATTAGCTGATTATATACCAATTTCACAGATTTTAATTGAAAACATCAAAATACATACCATTATTAGATTATTATATATATCTTTGTACCCGATATGAAGAATATTCTGAAAGTTGAAACTCCCAACGACTATGCTCGTTTTGTAGATGCGCCGGTGCTGCATCCGTTGATAAGTAT
>DEJD01000020.1:819-2703 GCA_002353215.1 Prevotellaceae bacterium UBA2757 | reverse complement strand
TATGGTGTGTATGGACTGTTCATTCAACGACAGTTTCCTTTCAATCTCTCTTATGGTATGAGGAAATTGCAGGTTAGCGATGGTTCCATCATTGCTGTTGAACCAGGACAGATTGGAGGTCTGGAGGATGATGGTGAGCGCATCTCGTTGTGTGGTTGGGTGTTGTTATGGTCGCCNNCAGATAGACCGCTATCAGTTCTTCTCCTATTTCTTCGACGGTTCGCTGCGCATGGAACCTGACGAATGGCTCTGTATCACGCAACTGGTGGCGCAGATGCGACAGGAGCTACAGGCACACGAGGATTCGCCATCTTTGAGAAACATACTTCTGGGCTATTTAAAACTGATCTTGGAATACTGCAACCGCATCTACCAGCGTCAGATTTCCAAGGAGAATAGGGGAGAGGCTGATTTGCTAAAGCGGTTTCACAATTTGCTTCAAACGTATTTCCGTGAGAATCGCCAGCTTTCGCAAGGCTTGCCCACTGTTTCCTGGTGTGCCTCACAGCTTGCCTATTCGCCTCGCTACTTTGGCGATATTGTCCATAAGGCAACAGGCGGTACAGCCATTGGCTACATCCACAACTATATAATAAACCAGGCGAAAAGTCTGTTGATGCAAGGTCATAACATCAGCGAGACTTCCCGCCTGCTCGGTTTCGATTTTCCCCATCATTTCACCCGCCTGTTTAAGCGCATTACAGGTCTCACTCCTCGCGAGTTCTTAGGGAAATAAACAGAAAACAATTGTTTTATAAGTTAAATAAATACTTTTGAATTATGTCATACATGGATAAATTTACCCAGTCGGAAGAGTATCGTCGCGACGAACTCATACGAATCATTGAACGATCTGTAGAGAAACTGACTCTGCAGGAACTTGAAGCCCTCTATTACGATATGACTACTAAGTCGTATATCAATGATAATTAGGGTAGGCAGACCCTTGACTGTTTTCTGTCATTCAATTGCTTCAATGTAAAAACTGAATGGACGGAAACCGTCGTTGCAGCTGATCATAGCACTCATCGGGTTTTTCATCCATCCATCGTAGAAATTTCCTTCTCCTCTGGCAAGCGACTCAACAAATTCACGCATGGATTGCCATGCAGACGGACACATCCCTTCAGGACATTTCCCGTCCTCCGAAACCCATTGCTGTCCTTCTGTTACATCACAAGTATGCTCAATAGGGTTTTCGTATTTTGCCATCAGGTCGTTATAGACGGTCTGACGGATGGCAGTAATCCGTACTCTGTTCATTGCTTATTTACGTTTCCATGTCTGGGTTTCATGCAGGAAACCAAGATAGCCTCTAACCTTCAGGTCTTTGCCTTCCATCCAGATGGCACATTTGTATGTTTTGCCGTTTTTAGGATTGTAGATTTTTCCTCCTTCCCATCTGTCTTTGTTCTTTGTAAGACCACTGAGAATGTGAACTCCCATCAGATTGCGGCTGCGAAGACTCTTGTCGGAGTTGTGAATGTCTTTTGTGTCAGGTCCCTTTTCCAACCAGATAATCTTTCCGTTTATGGTGTTGCCTTCTTGGTAGATTTCTACTTGGGCATCACCTGCTTCTGTTAACCACTTTCCTAAAATTTCCTGTGCGAAACAGTTGGCTGATAACAGCATAAGAACCATGCTGAATAGTAATTTCTTCATATTTTTCATTTTCGTTTTCGTTTTGGTTTTCGTTATCGTTATCGTTTTTTATGCTAAAAAGAAAAGACTTACTCCGAAGACGGAGATAAGTGCTCCGAGGATAGACTTCCATGTGATAGGTTCTCGGAAGAGCAGATAGGATGGTAGGATGATGATGATAGGGGTGAGAGCCATCAGTGTTGAGGCTATGCCAGCGCTGGTGTACTGAACTGCCATCAGTGA
>DEJD01000020.1:0-763 GCA_002353215.1 Prevotellaceae bacterium UBA2757 | reverse complement strand
TGCCTGACGCAGAGGACGGAATCCCTGACGGAAATACATTAATATTGTGAATCCAATGATACCTGCTATGCAGCGGAAGAAATTGGCACTGAACGGTACGAGCCAGTCTGGTATGGTGCCTGTGTCATAATGGTTCATGCCGATTTTGCTGAGAACCAGTCCGACTCCCTGACAAAGGGCTGCTCCGATGGCGAAGAGTACTCCGTTGAGCGGAAGTTTGAGCGATAACCTATGGCGCTCGCCGCGACCAAGCACAGAGATGCTGATACCAAGGAGGGTTATGAGCATAGCAAGTATGCTCTTGGGAGCCATATGTTGGCCAAGGGTAATCCATGCTGTCAGTGCTGCTGAGAGTGGTGCCAANNNGTCATGAAGAGCTGACCGAAGCGCGAACCGATGATGATGTAACATTGAAAGAGACAGAAATCGCCAATGACATAACCCACTAATCCCGAAAGTAACATCCATCCATATGCTTCAGCTGAACCTCCAACAGGTATTGGGGAACCTGTTGAGTACCAAAAGAGTATTAGTGAGAAAATCAGTGTTAGGGACATGCGCAGTACGTTGAGTGTCAGGTTGCCCATGCGTTTGCTTCCGTATTCGCTCAAGAGTGCTGTAGCTGTCCATGAAAATGCAACACCTATGGATATGAGTTCGCCTAAAAATGCCATAGTTATTAATTTGGCACAAAGGTAGAGCTTTTAAATTGAAAATTGAGAATTGAGAATTGAAAAATTTTTTGCTCTAACCTCCCTATATT
>DEJD01000070.1:7719-12135 GCA_002353215.1 Prevotellaceae bacterium UBA2757 | reverse complement strand
GCTAATATGTACGGACTGAGTGACTTACATCAGATGCGAGGTAGAGTGGGGCGTGGAAACCGAAAGGCATTCTGTTATCTGATTGCTCCTCCTTTGGCAGCTCTGCCCGATGATACTCGCCGTCGTCTGCAGGCAATAGAAAATTTCGCAGATTTGGGCAGTGGTATTCATATTGCTATGCAGGATTTGGATATACGCGGTGCCGGTAATATGCTTGGAGCAGAACAGTCCGGATTTATTGCAGACTTGGGATATGAGACATATCAGAAGATTCTGAATGAGGCTGTTGCCGAGTTGCGTGAAACAGAGTTTGCTGAGATGTATGCTGAAGATTCCAAGATGGAGGACGGTAAACTTGCTGGAGATACTTTTGTGGATGAGACAAATATAGAAAGTGACATACCTGCATTCCTGCCAGAGGAATACGTTCCGAATAGCGGAGAACGCATGGCTTTGTACCGCGAATTGGACAGTTTCACGGAGGAGCGCCAGTTGGAAGGATACCGGGAACGTCTGCTCGACCGCTTCGGGCCTATTCCAGAGGTTGGCGAAGAACTTATCCGTGTTATGCTACTTAAATGGAAGGGTAAGAAACTGGGAATAGAGAAAATTTCATTGAAACAGGGACGTATGGCTCTCTTTATGCCAAGCAATTTCAGTAGCCTGTATTATCAAAGTGAAGCATTCGGCAAGGTAATTTCATATGCTTCATTTCATCCCCGACAGACAAGTTTGCGGGATGGAGAACACCGTTCACTGCTAATTAAAGGTGTTAAAACAATGGGGGAAGCTATTAAAATCTTAGATGAAATTGTAAATAATAATTAATTCATAATGCAGAATGTGTTGAAAAGCATTATATTCGCGTCAAAATTGTAAAGTAAAGATGGGGGACGATAAGATAACCGATGAAGAACAGCTGTCAAATGTCGTCAAAACGAAGACAAGTGACAGCATTGTGATTATACCTACATACAACGAAAAAGAAAATGCAGAGAAGATAATCCGTGCAGTTTTTGCACTGGATAAGTGTTTCCATATCCTTATTATAGATGACGGTTCGCCTGATGGCACTGCTGCCATTGTGAAGCGCCTGATGCAGGATGAGTTTCCCGACCGTTTGTTCCTTATTGAACGCGAAGGAAAATTGGGACTCGGTACTGCGTATATCACAGGCTTCAAATGGGGACTTGCACATGGGTATGAATACATCTTCGAGATGGATGCCGATTTCAGTCATGCGCCAGCTGATCTACCTCGTTTGTATAGCGCTTGTGCTGATGAAGGGTATGACTTGGCTATAGGTTCACGTTATATTTCTGGAGTGAATGTGGTAAATTGGCCAATGGGTCGTGTGCTTATGTCGTACTTTGCAAGTAAGTATGTACGATTTGTAACTGGATTTAAAGTCCATGATACGACTGCCGGTTTCAAATGTTATCGTCGCCGTGTTTTGGAAACTATTGACCTTGATGCCATTCGTTTTAAAGGTTATGCTTTCCAGATAGAAATGAAGTTTACAACCTATAAGTGCGGATTCCGTATAAAGGAAGTTCCTGTTGTGTTTGTGAATCGTGTGGAAGGAACGAGCAAGATGAGTGGTGGAATCTTCAGCGAGGCTCTGTTTGGAGTGATAAAGTTAAGACTTGACGGATGGTTTAAAAAATATCCTAAAGCCCATGAGAACAATAATTAGAAATGCAACCATAGTAAACGAAGGTCGTTCGTTTGTAGGCTCTGTGGTTATTGAAGATGAGATGATTCAGAGTGTACTCACTACTGATGATTCCACTCAGACATATGAAAACGAGATAGATGCTACTGGACTTTATCTGTTTCCTGGAGTAATTGATGATCATGTTCATTTCCGTGAACCAGGTCTTACTCATAAGGCTGATATAGCCAGTGAAAGCCGTACCGCTGCAGCAGGTGGTGTTACATCATACATGGATATGCCAAATACTGTGCCGCAGACAACGACTTTGGAGGAATTGACTCATAAATTCAATATTGCCAAGAATAAGAGTCGTGTGAATTATAGCTTTTTCTTTGGAGCTACAAACGATAATACAGATTTACTCCCTCAGCTTGATTCTCATCGCGTGCCTGGTGTGAAAGTTTTTATGGGTAGCAGTACTGGAAATATGTTGGTCGATAATGAGACTACTCTTCATAAACTCTTCCGTACTTCTCCGTTGCTGATTATGGCACACTGTGAGGATACTAATATAATCAACCAGAATATTAAACTCTTCCAAAAGAAATATAAAGGACAGAATGATTTCCCCGTGCGATATCATTCACGTATTCGTAGTGCAGAAGCCTGCTACCAGTCTTCTTCGATGGCTGTTAAATTGGCAAAGGATACCGGAGCTCGTCTTCATGTAGCTCATGTGTCAACAGCCATGGAATTGCCATTGTTCGAAAACAAACCATTGGAGGAGAAACGTATTACCGCAGAAGCTGTCATTGCACACCTTATGTTCTCAAGTGAGGATTATGATCGTCTTGGTACTAAGATTAAATGCAATCCTTCTATCAAGACTCCTGAAGATCAACAGGCACTTCGTCAGGCTCTTACCAACGGACTTATCGATGTAGTAGCTACAGACCATGCTCCGCATATGATATCGGAGAAAGAAGGCGGTGCATTGAAGGCTGCATCAGGTATGCCAATGATACAATTCTCGCTGATTTCTATGCTTGAAATGGTTGATGAGGGAGTTATGCCTATCGAACGTGTGCCGCAGTTGATGAGTCATAATCCTGCAACATTGTTCCATATTGACCGTCGCGGTTTTATTCGTCCTGGATATTATGCTGACTTGGTTCTTGTGGAACCAAATGCCAATTGGGAAGTTATCTCGGGCAGATATTTCACTAAGTGTGGATGGACACCTATGGATGAGCGTACGTTCAATTGGCGAGTACGACGTACCATCGTTAATGGTACCACAGCTTTTAGTGATGGAATTGTAGTTGATGGTATTCGTGGTAAGGAACTTTATTTTAACTGATAAGTAGTTATTTAGTATTATGACACCTACAAGAAAACGTTATCTGAGAATTGGTGGGATGACAGTTCTGTTGTTCATAGTCTTTGTGCTATGTTATGGTTATTTTGTTGGACGATTCCGTTATCAGATTCACAATCAGGATATATCATTCTATGATTTGCCTGCTGATTTTGAAGGATATCGTATTGTACAGTTTTCTGATATTCATGTTGGCTCTCTTTCTGGAGGCTATGAAATTGAGGTTCAGAAGATTGTTGACCTGATTAATCAGCAACATCCAGATCTGATTGTGTTTACGGGCGATATTGTAAACCGATGTGCTGACGAGTTAGCAAACTATCAGCGTATGTTCTCCGGTCTCTCTGCTCCTGATGGCGTTTTGTCCGTTTTGGGAAATCACGACTATGCTCTTTACAAGCGTTCTTTTACTCCTTCCCAGCGCAAGGCTGATAAACTGAAGATGATTAATTACCAACGTAGTTTTGGTTGGAAACTTCTGCTCAATGAAAATGTAAAGATAGAACGAGGAAATTCATATATATATGTATTGGGAGTAGAGAATCATGGTTATACAAAGGATTATTTCCCACGCCTTGCACGTATGGATAAGGCTATGAAAGGTGTGAAAGAAAGTGATTTCAAAATACTACTTTCCCACGATCCTACTCATTGGCGTCACGATATAACTGGTAAGACAAATATCCAACTCACGCTTTCTGGACATACTCATGCTGGTCAGTTCGAAGTGTTCGGATGGTCACCTGTTAGTTGGGTCTACCCAGAATGGCTCGGTATTTATATGGAAGGGGCTCAGGTATTGAATGTGTCGGGTGGAGTAGGAGGACTGATTCCTCTTCGTGTCGGAGCTCAGCCAGAAATAAATGTCATTACTCTCCACCGTGCTCAATAATCGTATTGCAAATCTATAGTGATATAAACAACTCGTGAAGAAAGTTCTATATAAGATTTACTCATATCTGGTTGCACTGCCCCTCTTTGTCATTGTGACTATACTCGTGGCTCTTTCAGTAGTCTTTGCATCATTTCTTGGTGATACTAAATATGTTTCCTGGTATATACCTCGCTTGTGGAGCCGCTTCACTATCCGTACAGGATTACATTCTGTTAAGTTAGAGGGAATGGAACTTATCAATCCTAAACAGAGCTATGTTTTCCTTGCCAATCATCAAGGGTATTTCGATATATTTTTGCTCTATGGATATCTGCCCAATCGTTTCAAATGGATGATGAAAGAGTATCTCCGTAAGATTCCTTTTGTCGGTATTGCATGTGCGCGTAGCGAACAGATATTCGTAGGCGACAGCCGTGCAAGTATAATGCATGCTGTGCGTCAGGCAGAGAAAACGTTGCAACAGGGTACGTCTATGACGATTTTCCC
>DEJD01000070.1:0-7648 GCA_002353215.1 Prevotellaceae bacterium UBA2757 | reverse complement strand
ATAGGTCTGCCTATTGTGCCTATCACCATTAATGGGTCGTTCGATACTTTCTCACGCAATGATTATAGTGTCAGTCAGGGGGCACTTCACATGAAGATTCATCAGCCTATCAGTCCTGAAGAGTATAAGAAGATGAATACCAAAGATCTCATGCAACATGTGCATGATATAATCAATAGCGGGCTTGAAGAGAAGTATAGAGAATAATAAAATAAGAGGTGTGTCAAAGTAGCTGACACGCCTCTTTTTATTTTGATTTAATCCAAATGTTTTTTTAGTAGCAAAACATTTGTATTTGGGGTTTAGATGCTTACTGCATAGAGTAAACAATGTCCATGATTTCTTTGCCAATCTTGTCTGCAGCTTCCATTGTGGCTGCTTCTGAATAGACGCGGATTATTGGTTCTGTGTTTGATTTGCGCAGGTGTACCCACTTCTCTGGAAAGTCGATTTTTACACCATCTATATCGTTTACTGCAATGCCTGGTTTTCCAGTGTACATTTCCTTTACTTTCTTCAAGATTGCATCCACATCAGTTGATGGTTGCAGGTCAATGCGGTTCTTTGCAATAAAGTAGTTAGGATATGTAGCACGCAATTGGCTTACTGTCAATCCAGGCTTTGCCTGACGTTGGTGAGCGAGATGTGAGAGGAACAATGCTATGCCGACCAAGGCATCTCTGCCGTAGTGGGCTGCTGGGTATATTACTCCGCCATTGCCTTCGCCACCTATGACAGTGTTAGTTTCTTTCATCTTAGTTACTACATTTACTTCACCTACGGCTGCAGCATTGTATTGCATGCCATATTTCTCTGTGATGTCGCGCAGGGCTCGTGTAGAGGAGAGGTTGCTGACAGTATTGCCTGGTGTGTGACTCAGAATGTAGTCAGCTACTGTAACCAATGTGTATTCCTCGCCGTACATAGTGCCGTCTTCACATATGAAAGCCAAACGGTCAACGTCAGGATCCACTACGAATGCAACGTCCTTGCCACCTTCCTTCATCAGATTCATGATGTCGGAGAGGTTTTTCTCAAGTGGTTCAGGGTTATGCTGGAAGTCGCCAGTTGGTTCGCTGTAGAGTGGGGTGACATCTTCTACTCCCAATGCTTTCAGCAGTTTTGGCAGGATTATACCTCCTACGGAATTGATTGAATCGAAAGCAACCTTGAATCCGGCTGCTTTGATAGCAGGCACATCTACGAGGTCGAGTCCCAGTACCAAGTCTATATGTTTCTGGTCGTATGTATCGTCTTCTTTATATTTTCCGAGATTGTCAACGTCTGCAAAGTCGAAATCTTCCTGTTCTGCAATCTTAAGTACTTCGTTGCCTTCTGCTGCATTAAGGAATTCTCCGTTGCTGTTAAGCAGTTTCAGAGCGTTCCAATGGCGTGGATTGTGGCTTGCAGTAATGATGATACCTCCGCAGGCTCCTTCCATAGTTACGGCTACTTCTGTTGTTGGTGTGGATGCGAGTCCTATATTGACTACGTCGAACCCCATACCCATTAGTGTGCCGCAAACGACGTTCTTAACCATCTCGCCTGAGATGCGTGCGTCTCTTCCCACTACAATTTTGTTGCTTTTGTTTCCGTCCTTGCGGCGCATCAGAGTTGCATAAGCACTTGTGAACTTAACGATGTCGAGCGGATTCAGTCCTTCTCCTGCTCTTCCGCCTATTGTTCCGCGGATTCCTGAAATGGATTTAATTAAAGACATATTATGTTTTTTTTATTTTCCTAATTGATATGTAATTTCGTAATAGAATGGCTTTACATAGGTACCTGCATTAGCTGTTCCGGATGAGTGCGGAACGATTACACGTACCTTTGCCACTTCGCCTGCTCCCTCAGTCTTTGCCAGACGGATGTAGTCGAGGGGTTTCAACCAGCCCTTCGGCACAACAGACGATGATGCATAGAATGTTTTCATTCTGCCTTCTGTAAACGATGCTGTGTAACTGCGTCCCAGTCGGGTATATGTGCACTGCATCTTATCTACGAAAGCGTTCTGTGTCTGGTAGATGTTCGAACAGGTAGTGTCGCCGTTCTGTATGTCGTATTCAAAGAATCGGCAACAGATAGTCTTGGTGATTGTACTGTCGGGTTGTTCCTTTGCCATTTCAATCATTGTCTGTCCGGAACCTTTGCGAACTATCTGCAAATAGATACCATCAGAGTTGAAACGTACAAACTCGTGATTGTTTACGTTAGTCGTCTCTCCCTGACTCTTGAATGTCTCTTCGCTGATTACGTTGATATTACCTACGAATTTGTTTGAAGATATGAAACGGTCAATAGCGTCGCGTTCCTTTTCTTTCATCTTTGCGTACGTTTCACCGTTTTTACACGACGAAAGAGACGCTACCATAATAATTACTGATAAAAATGTATATAATTTCAATTTCATAGATTCTTCAGTGTTTTGATTCGCTCTTCGGGTTGTTCTGCTCCGAAAACATAGCTGCCTGCAACCAGTACATCCACGCCTGCTTCTGCAAGTCTTGGGGCTGTCTTTCCGTTCACTCCTCCGTCAACCTCTATGAGCGCTTTTGAGCCAGTACGCTGTATCATCTCCTTGAGCATGCGGACTTTGTCGAGTGAGTGCTCTATGAATGCCTGTCCTCCGAAACCTGGGTTTACCGTCATGATAAGTACCATGTCGATGTCTCTGATGATATCCTCAAGAAGGCATACAGGCGTGTGCGGATTCAGTGTTACAGCAGCCTTCATGCCTGCCTCATGTATCTCAGCAATGGTGCGATGCAAATGGCGGCAAGCCTCGTAGTGTACGTTCATCATGTATGCTCCAAGTGCCTGTACTTGCTTGATGAACTTCTCTGGTTCGACAATCATCAGGTGTACGTCGAGCGGCTTCTTGCAGTACTTTGCTACTGCTTCAAGTACTGGAAATCCGAAACTGATATTAGGTACGAACACTCCGTCCATCACGTCAAGATGCAACCAATCGGCATCTGAGCGGTTTATCATTTCTATGTCTTTCTGCAGGTTTGCAAAGTCGGCGGCCAGCAGCGATGGTGAAACTAACATATAATTATGTGTTTTTTATTTCAGTGTGAAAGAAGTTTGTCCAATCATCTGTTTGTCGCAGAAGATAAACACCTTGTATGTGCCTTCTCCGATGAATTCCTCAACGTCACTATACATAGTAATGGCCTGTTCTTCGCCATTGTAATCGATGTATTTCTTCTCGGTATATTCGAGTGATGTGTTTTCGTAGTCGAAAGTGCCCTTATTTCCGAGTACGGAATTGTCTGGCTTCAGAATGCGGGCATAGATGACGCGTTCTCCGTTTTTGGCAGTTACGTTCTTTACAATTGTAAAACCGAAAGCCAGCTTCTTCACGTTCTTAGCCTTCTTCTCGTCCTTGCTGCGCTTGTTCTTTGGTGTCACCCAAAAACCTGTTGCATCCAACTGTGCAGCTATATCTACTTTGTCCTTCAAGGTTGAGGCTTCAGTTCTCAGATTCGAGATCTGTGTATTCTGCTCCACAACCTTTTCTTTCATCTCCGTATTTTCGGCAACGAGAGTCTCGTTCAAGCGGTTAAGCGAATCCACCTGCATGATGTAGCTCTGCAACACCTTTCGCAGCGAAGAAATCTCCTTCTTCAATCTGGTTATCTCAGCTGCATCGGTAGCCTTTGTACGTTGCAGCTCCTCCAGAAGTTCCTGTGTGTGGCGGCGCTCCTCTTCTATCTGAGCGATGAGAGAATCATTCTTCAGCTGTTTCTGCAATTCGCCATATTGTATGTCGAATTGTCTGTACTGATCCTCCATTTCCTGCTTATCCAGTTCTGCCAGTTCCTGCAGTTCTGCGTTTGCGCTCTTCTGTGCCTGCAACATATATGCAACGTAGCCCAAAGCGGCTATCAGCAGCGCTATCACTACTCCAAAGATGATGTATTGCTTTTTCATATCATTTGTAAATTTTGCTGCAAAGATAGTCATTTCCCCCCTAATCTCGTATAAAATTCATATATTTTAATAATGTGTTCAAAATAAATGGCTTGGTAGTACTTTTAATTTTTTTTTTGTTTTATGAAGAATTAGTCGTACCTTCGCGCATATTTCTCTGAAAGATGGCAATAAAAACAAAGATTTCAGCTCAAGATGCAGTGGAAGTGCGCCGAATGCTTGACCAATGCAAGAATGTTGTGGTAGTTACTCATTACTCGCCTGACGGTGACGCAATTGGTTCTGCTCTGGCTATGTGGGAGTATCTGAAAAAGAAGGGTAAGCAGGCTACGGTTATCGTTCCTAATTTCTTTCCCGATTTTCTGAAGTGGATGAATGGTTCCGATCAAATCGTGCTATTTGAAAAACAAAAGGCTTTGTCGTATAATCTGCTGAATATGGCTGATCTCATCGTTGTGCTTGACCTCTGTGAAGCATCCCGACTTGGCGATGAAATGGGCAGAGTAGTGAAGGGCTTGCGACGTGCAAAGAAAATCGTTATCGACCATCACATGAATCCCGACAAGAAACTGGCCGACATGCTTCTGTCGTTCCCGGAATGCAGCAGTACATGTGAACTCCTTTTCCGTATGTTTATTGCTATCGATCAGGTGTCTCAACTAACGAAAGCGGCTGCAGAAGACCTTTATGCAGGCATGTACACTGATACAGGCGGTTTCTCATACAATAGCAACGATCCTGACGTGTTCAATGTTATTGCAGAATTACTGCGAAAAGGTATTGACAAGGACCGTATAGTTCGAAGTATCAACAATAATTTCACTGCTGAGCGTTTTAGACTTATGGGTTATGTTCTATATGAAAAACTGCTCGTTCTGCCAGATTATCATGCTTCGATATATAGTCTTACAGCAGATGAATTGAAACGTTTCAAGTATCTTAAGGGTGATATGGAAGGGGTAGTGAATATGCCGCTGCAGATTCGCGGACATAAACTCTCTATCTCCTTGCGTGAAGACCTGGAACACCCTATAATCTGGGTGTCGATTCGTTCCTATGATGATGTGTCTGCCCGTGATATGGCAGAACAGTTCTTCAACGGAGGCGGACATTTCAATGCTGCAGGTGGAAAACTTGAAAACTGCACAATGGACGAGGCTATAGAAAAGGCGAAGGCTGCTATCGAAGCTTTCCGTAACGTGCTTGCTGCCCCCAATGAGCTAAATTCTTCTGTCGAAGAAGTGAATGAAGGTACTAACAAATAAAATAATATATACTATGAAAACTATGCGTTTAACGACTTCTGTTTTAACATGTCTTTTTCTTTGTGTGATAACTGCTTTTGCGGAACCAGTTGCTACCGTTTCCAGTCCCGATTCACGACTAAAGGTGTGTTTCGATTTTATCGCTGATAAACCTATATATTCAGTCGATTTCATCGGTAATAAAGTTATAGAGAATTCTCCACTTGGATTCGTGGCTAATGTAGGTGATTTCACCCAGAATATTACCTTTGAAAAATCTGCTGTTGAGCATGTAGAATACGATTATTCTGTGCCTACTATCAAGAAAAGCAATGTCCATGTAAATGCCAACCAACTTGTAGTTACCTTGAAAAACAAACAAGGACACCGCTTCGAGGTGGAGTTTATGGTAAGCAACAACGATGTGGCTTTCCGATATCGTATTCCGAATCTCAAAGATAAGAAAAACGGACAGAAGTACTCAATTCGTATTATGAAAGAGGCTACAGGCTTCGACCTTCCTGCCGGAACAAAGACTTTTCTCTCTCCACAGTCTGATGCAATGATTGGTTGGAAAGGGTCTAAACCAAGTTATGAGGAGGAATACTTATTCGATGAACCAATGCAGACTCGTTCTAAGTATGGTCATGGCTATACTTTCCCATGTCTGTTCCACTTGAATCCTGGTGTTGCAGGCAAGGAAGGATGGGTGCTTATCTCAGAAACAGGCAATGATAGCCGCTACTGCGCTTGCCGTTTGTCAGACATGAAGGGCGACGGACTTTACACAGTTGAATTCCCTATGGTTGAGGAGAATAATGGAAACGGCACTCCAGAACCGGCTTTCGCACTGCCAGGAAAAACTCCTTGGCGCACCATTACCATCGCTGATAATTTGAAGCCAATCGTTGAAACAACTGTCGCTTGGGACTTTGTTGAACCTCGATTCAAATCTGCACATAATTATAAATACGGTAAGAGCACTTGGTCGTGGATTGTGTGGCAAGATGATGCAATCTGTACTCCTGATCTGCGCCAATATGTCGATTTAGCAAAGGCTATGGGATATCCTTATACCTTAGTTGATGCAGGATGGGATGTTAATATGGGTATTGATGGTACAGCTGACCTCGTTCGATATGCTCGTTCCCAAGGTGTTGAAGTCTTCCTTTGGTATAGTTCAAGCGGTTGGTGGAACGACATTACTCAGAGTCCTATCAATGTTATGTGCGATGCCATTGCACGTAAGCAATATATGAAGTGGATGCAGGAAATCGGTGTGAAGGGAATTAAAGTTGATTTCTTCGGTGGCGATAAACAGGAAACTATGCGTATATACGAACAGATTCTGAGCGATGCTGACGACTTTGGACTTATGGTTATCTTCCACGGATGTACACTTCCACGTGGTTGGGAACGAATGTATCCTAACTATGTGGGTAGTGAGGCTGTGTTGGCAAGTGAAAACCTTTACTTCGACCAGCATTTCTGTGATGTTGAGGCTCAGAATACCGCACTCCACCCATTCTGTCGTAACACAGTGGCAAGTATGGAGTTTGGAGGCTGTTTCATGAACCGTCATATTCATCGTGGAAACAAAGGTGGAAATACCCGTAAGACTACTGACTGCCACGAACTGGCTACAACTGTCCTCTTCCAGAATCCTATTCAGAATTTCGCTATTACTCCTGAAAACCTGAATCCCTCGATTGCCCCAGATAAAAACTATGATTTCAACGCACCTGGAGCTATTGCACCACTTCTTAGTATGGACTTCCTTAAGCAAGTTCCAACAGTTTGGGATGAGACCGTTTTCGTAGATGGTTATCCTGGAAAGTATTGTGTTCTTGCTCGTCGAAGTGGACAAACTTGGTATATAGCAGGAAATAATGCAACAGGCAAGACTCTTAACCTTACCCTCTCGCTCCCTATGCTAACTAAGGGAACTGCCGCTACTCTTTATAGCGATAATCTGAGAAATCGCGAACCTCAAAAGTCGGAGATGAAAATCAGTAATCCGGCTAAGGTGAAAGTATCTATGGCGGACCAAGGTGGTTTCGTTATCGTAAAATGATAATAATTAAGGCTTCGGAAATTCCGGAGCCTTAATTTTTCTTTATCGTTTTCGTTGTCGTTTTCGTTGTCTGTTATCCTTCTCGGAAGAAGTCTAACATTTCGTAGATTTCTTCTTTGGTAGCAGTCTGGTTTATACGTATGTCACCTATTCCGCCCAGAAGTGTGAAGTTGATTGTGCCCGCTGTGTTCTTCTTGTCGTGAGTCATCAGTTCGAAGAGTTGCGGGTAGTCGTCACAGGTTATAGCCAAAGTACCGTACGATTCTTTTATAAACTGCACAGTTTGGCGCATTGTATCTGTAGGAAAACCTGTCTTGATACACGATAGATAGAGTTCGCAAATCAATCCCCAAGCTACTGCATAACCATGCAGAACTGGATGAATGTCTCGAGG
>DEJD01000085.1:5830-7283 GCA_002353215.1 Prevotellaceae bacterium UBA2757 | reverse complement strand
CTGCTTATCGAATACGTAGGAAGAGTCTGTCAGAGTTTTGAAATACTGTTTATGCTCCTGCTTTTCGACCACAGCGGCAATTTCATGCTTCTGTTCTCATATTCATTTCTGATACTCAGTTTTACCTCTCTCTTTGCCAACCTCTTGGGATTCCTTCCCCTCCAGCTTGGCGGACGTGAAGGTGGCTTTGCTATATCCGTCTCTGCCCTTGGTATGACAAGTGCCCTTGGCATGTTCATATCCATCATTTGCAGAGTTCGTGAACTCTTCTGGGCCATTATCGGATTGGCACTGATGAAGTATCGTCCCCATAACTCCTTTTAACTCCTCATAACTCCCCTTAACTCAAAATATATAATTCAATGACAAACCATTTGCAACTTCGTGATACAAGCTTCGTTGATCTCATGCAGCGTCGTATCTTCAATGTCCTTATCATTGCAAATCCATACGATGCTTTCATGCTTGAAGATGACGGTCGTGTAGATGAAAAAATCTTCGATGAATACGCTAAGTTAGGTCTGCGCTATCCACCTCGTTTCTTCCGTGCCTCTAATCAGGACGATGTGATTCGCTATATGAAGCAATATGATTTCAACCTCATTATCTGTATGCCGGGTACGGACAATAATGATGTGTTCGACATAGCCCGAGACGTGAAATCGCAATTGCCTTCCATACCTATAGTCGTGCTTACCCCTTTTTCTCACGGCATCACAAAACGTATGGAGAACGAAGACCTCAGTGCCTTTGAATATGTATTCTGCTGGTTGGGAAATACAGACCTGCTGCTTTCCATCATCAAACTGATTGAGGATAAGATGAATCTTGAACATGACCTTGCAGCTGGTGTGCAAATGATATTGCTTGTTGAGGATAGCATTCGTTTCTATTCATCCATCCTGACCAACCTGTATAAGTTTGTCTTGCAGCAGAGTCTTCTGTTTGCTACCGAGGCTCTCAACTCCCAACTTGAAATGCTTCGTATGCGTGGTCGTCCAAAGATTGTTCTTGCCCGCAGCTACGAAGAGGCGTGGTTGCTCTATAGCCGGTATAGCGATAATGTTTTGGGCGTTATCAGTGATTGCCGTTTCCCTATCGCCGCAGGTGCAAAGGAGACGGATGAACTTGCAGGCTACAAACTGCTTCAAGCCATTCGTGGGGTAGATAACTACGTGCCTCTGGTACTCAATTCCAGTGAACCGGAACGAAAGGTTTATGCTGATATGTGTCGTGCTGCTTTTATAGATAAAAACTCTAAAAAACTCGATCACGACCTGAAGACAGCACTTTATAAGCATTTCGGTTTCGGAGATTTTATCTTCCGCGATCCCAAGACCATGAAAGAGGTTGTCCGTGTTCATAATCTGAGGGAACTCCATGAGAATATTTTTAAAATACCTTCGGAATCTCTCCGTTACCACCTCATGCGCAACAATGTGTCGCGTTGGCT
>DEJD01000085.1:2316-5746 GCA_002353215.1 Prevotellaceae bacterium UBA2757 | reverse complement strand
ATCTTCGATGCCATAGTAACCTATCGCCGTATGAAAAATCAGGGCGTGGTAGCTGTTTTCCATCGCGACCGTTACGACTCCTACAGTCAGTTTGCCCGCATCGGTGAGGGTTCTCTTGGCGGCAAAGGACGCGGTCTTGCCTTTCTGGATAATATCATCAAACGTCGGACGGACTTGAATGAATATGAAAAGATGAAGGTGCTCATACCAAAGACAGTTGTTCTCTGTACTGACATCTTCGACCAGTTTATGGACTCCAATAGCCTGTATGAGGTAGCCCTCTCGGATATTCCCGACGAACAGATTCTGCAGTATTTCCTGCATGCACGATTGCCAGAGGAATTGGCAGACGACCTGATGTCCTTTTTCGATGTGGTTCATGCTCCTCTTGCCATTCGTTCGTCATCTTTGCTCGAGGATAGTCATTATCAGCCTTTTGCCGGTATCTATTCTACCTATATGATACCTTTCGTCGAAGACAAATACATACGTCTTGAAATGCTTTCAAACGCAATAAAGAGTGTCTATGCTTCTGTCTTCTATCGTGCCTCGAAAGATTACATGACAGCTACTTCCAATGTCATCGACCAAGAAAAGATGGCTATTATCCTTCAGGAGGTAGTAGGTCAGCACTATCCTTCTGGCTATTATCCTGCAATCTCCGGTGTGGCACGTTCCATCAACTACTACCCGATTGGCGATGAAAAGGCAGAGGAGGGTATTGTCAACCTCGCACTCGGTCTCGGAAAATACATTGTTGACGGCGGACTCAGTCTTCGTGTCTGTCCTGCCCATCCGGATAAGGTCCTTCAGATGAGCGAACAGGAATTGGCACTTCGTGAGACTCAAACCAAATTCTATGCTCTCGAACAGAACGAGCAGGCGTCAGCCAATTTCCAGGTTGACGATGCGTTCAATCTGAAAACAGTAACCGTCCGTGATGCCGAAGCAGATGGCTCTTTGCAGTGGATTGTTTCTACTTTCGACCCATATGATCAAGCCATCTATGACGGATTCTATGAAGGCAAAAACCGCAAGATAATCAGTTTTGCAGGAGTGCTCCAGCATGGCGTTATTCCTCTGCCGGAAATTCTCCGCAAAATTCTTCAATATGGTCAGGAGGAAATGGCTCGACCGGTTGAGATAGAGTTCGCTGTAAATCTGAATGCAGATAAGACCGCAGAATTTTACCTTCTCCAGATTCGTCCTATGGTTGATAACACCATGCAACTCGATGAGGATATCACACTTGTTCCTGATGCCGACTGCCTTGTTCGCAGTCATAACGCAATCGGTCATGGCATCATTTCCGACATATATGATGTGGTATATGTAAAGACGAAAAACTTCTCCGCTGCAGACACCCAGCAGATAGCTGATGAAATAGAACATATAAACCGCAGTTTCCTTGCAGAAGGTGATAAACACTATCTGCTTATAGGACCTGGCCGTTGGGGATCATCCGATCCGTGGCTCGGAATACCTGTGAAATGGCCGCATATTTCTGCTGCTAAGGTTATCGTCGAGGCAGGTCTGCCTAATTTCCATGTCGATCCGTCACAGGGAACCCACTTCTTCCAGAACCTTACCAGTTTTGGCGTGGGCTATCTTACGGTAAACGACTTTATCGGAGATGGAATATATCGTCAGGAATATTTCGATTCACTTCCTGCCGTTGAGGAAACTACACACGTTCGCCATGTGAAGGTAGCTACCCCTCTTACCATCAAGATAGACGGTATGCATAAGGAAGCCGTTGTGGTTAGCGATACTCCTCATCAGTAACATAATACGAATCGCCTTCAAATCTTTGGTTCTTTTCCATTTCCTTGATTCTTTCCATGTATCCGCTGAAGGGGATGAAAGCCTTGAACTGCGCAGCCCGTTTGCCTATCGGCATTCGTGGTTTGCGAGTCGGTTCATGGTGCGGCATATCTATGATGTCCGAATAATCTTCACTTAAATAATTCACGAAACTAAGTTATTTTATCTTCTGTAAAAAATCAATTTCAACTATACGCAGTTCGCCCTTCACCTTCTCGCTGCCCGGAGTTTTGTATAGGTCTAATTCCGTTGCCGGACCGCCAGCCAGTTCTGTTACCTGTCCGAAGGCATCCTTATCCGTAGCACTGCCTGTCTGTCGTATGGTGTATGTCTTTGCTTTCACTGGTTTGTCGATGAACAGACTGATATATCCCAGTGATTTGTCTGTATTTCCCTTCCATACTACCTGATTGTCTGCAAGTACCTCTATAGGGTATGAGCGTTGGCGCCATCCTGTGAGCTTTAAGCTGATTTCATCGATGGCTGCAGCCTCTGCAAGTTGATATGTAATCCATGCAGTTGACAGTTTCCCGTCGTTCTTCCATTCAGATAGTTCATTGTCGTCCCACGACTGCTTTGCTTCATTCTCATTTGCTCCTGCAGTAGCCGATGAAATGGCAATGGTGCGCAGTTTGTCGGTATATGAAGCAGTAGCTGGGGTTTCTCCTCTTAGCAGACTGCTCTGCAGGTGGTCTGATGCCAGATAGCGCGACATGCCGGCATTGATTTGTTCCTTGTCTGCTATGGTAGTCCATTCTACGTTTGCAGAAGGCAATCCTTTCGCATTAGCAGTGAGACGGATTTTTCCCGGGGTAGTTGTAGAACGAACCAATACACGGCTCACTCCGGCTTCTACAGGAAGGGTAGTGGCAAGGATGTAATTGTCGCCGTCAGGACTCTTTCCTATACCTCCGCGCCATTCGCCCTGACCTTCCAGTGTCCAGTTGATGAAACGGTTGTCAACAGGACAGCGCTGTCCGTCCTTATCTACCACTTCTACCTGTATGAGTGCCACATCGCTACCGTCTGCGCGCATACCTCCATCAGGGTTCTGTATCAGTGTCAGACGCAGATGATCTGCACGTCCTGCCGTCTTATGACTTGCCTCCGACTCTACTGTCTTTCCGTCTGAAGCATAACTGATAGCCTTCACTTCTCCTGCATTGTAATGTACCTTCTTAAAGGTGTGCAGGAAGGTATATTTCGGTTCTGTGCTCTTGCCTACCGACTTGCCGTTTACGAAGAGTTCTACTACAGGCGATGTAGAAACCACATATACATCTTTCACTACTCCTGAAGGATAATTCCAGTGACCGATGATATGACTGGCTTTATGTTCCACATCCACCCATGAATTCCACATCACCTGATTGGCATAGAATGCATCTTTCTCAATACGCATAGCGTCAACCACACCACTCGTACGGAAATTCATTTCGCTGCGCCCGTGAGTGTTTGTGTCGGAGAAAATGATTTTCACACCACCCGAACTGACACGTTTTCCCATGCCCGGACGCACTACATAATAGTCATTCCATCGGCGAATCTGTTCTATTGTCAGTTGGTCTTGGTTCTGGTTGTAGATGTCTGCCGGAGCATTGCGGTA
>DEJD01000085.1:1644-2235 GCA_002353215.1 Prevotellaceae bacterium UBA2757 | reverse complement strand
ACAGTATTCCATTGCCCACATAGGGTGCTTGCCCGATTTGTTAATGTACAACATCTCACCTCCGTATTCAGCTTCGTTTATATCGAGCATCTCGCGCGAACCTATAGCACGGCCTCCGTGAGGGTCATATTCGTTCCTGATAGCAATGAGTTCTTTCATGTGTTCGCGTGAAATACTCTCGTTTCCTCCTTCGTAGAAGAGGATAGAAGGATTGTTGCGGTTATAAATGATGGCATCTCGCATCAGTTCAGTGCGCTGTCCCCAGTGGCGACCCACTACATCCTTCTCTGCATCGCCCGCAGGCATTGCCTGGATAAGTCCCACACGGTCACAACTCTCTATGTCGAGTTTCGAAGGGGTTACATGCATCCAGCGCACCAGGTTTCCTCCGGAACGAACCATCAGGTCGTTGCTGTAGTCTGCCAGCCAGGCTGGTATGTCGATACCTATGCCAGGCCATTCGTTCGATGTGCGCTGGGCATATCCGTGCATCATGATGCATCTGTCGTTCAACCATATTAGACCGTTCCCAAACTCAGTCTTGCGGAATCCGGTATGGGTAGTCACAGTGTCGCCCTTCTTGCCGCCTAT
>DEJD01000085.1:683-1579 GCA_002353215.1 Prevotellaceae bacterium UBA2757 | reverse complement strand
TTTACAGTGTATAAGTAACCATAGCCCCACGACCAGAAATGAATGCCTGACAGGCGTTTCGAAGCAGACAGTATGGTTGTGTCGCCGGCAGCAATCAGTTTCGACTTGCCGCTGAATTGGGCAATTTTCTTGCCGTCGCGGTCGATGACTTCGACTTCCAGACTTACTTTCTGTGCACTCTTTGTAGAGTTGATTACCTGTGCCTCCGCATTGGCAGTCACCTTCTTTCCTTTTATGTCGTAATTGCTACCATATATATATGTACCAATGGTTCCGAGGTTTGAATAGAGTGGGAGAGTCTGATACACGCCATCTGTTACGTGCAGATTCACATTCTTTGGCAGACCGCCCATATTCATATTGAAATTCTTGTTATTCCACTGAAAACTTGTTGGCGCCAGTTTGTTGTTTGGCAGGTTATTGCCGTCCTTGCTTTCCGTAGCACCTTTCTCTACGAGCAATGGAGTGCCATCGGCATTCTTCTCCTTGTATGCCCAGTCGTTATCTGTGAGCACCTCCAATCGGTTCTCCTTGCCGACTCTGATGTATGGAGTCAGGTCAAAACCGAATGCCATAACACCATTCTGGTGTATGCCCAGACGCTTGCCGTTCAACCACACCTCAGCACTCTGACGAGCACCTTCAAACTCGATGAAAACACGTTTTCCTGCCCATTCCATCGGAGCTGTGAACACCTTTGTATATCTGCAGGTGTCGTCGGGTATATCAGCATTATTCACCCTGTAAGCCCAGTCTTCGTTCCATGCACGAGGCAAGGTGACAGTACGGGTCTTGCCGGCATTCTCCAACGCCTCGGCAGGGTAGCGGATTTGCCAGTCACCGTTGAAATTGAGTTTCTGACGCTGAGCCGTGATTGTCGTGCAACAGATGGCGAA
>DEJD01000085.1:299-600 GCA_002353215.1 Prevotellaceae bacterium UBA2757 | reverse complement strand
TCTTTGTGACACTGCCTATACGACGGCCGCTAAGGTCAAATATTACGTCATTGGCAGTGATTTCATCGGCATTTATACGAGTGATGGCTGTCGGGTCTGTCACTACTCTGATAATACCACTGGATATATCGGTTGTGTCCCATTTATAACCTGCCATAGGAATAGCCGGCTGGATAGTCACATTGCCATTTATCGTTATATTACCGGAGCAGTTTATAAATTTGATGTCTGTGTCAGGCAGATAATTATAATTGTCATTCAACTGTGACATTAGGATAACAGGTGAGTTGAGTGTGACATT
>DEJD01000085.1:0-128 GCA_002353215.1 Prevotellaceae bacterium UBA2757 | reverse complement strand
ACGCTCTTTACTTGTCCGCTACCGCCAAGGAGTCCTCCGTTCTGGATTGTTATTGTACCATTTGTGATTGGTTTGGAAGTATTCTTAGCTTCCACTTCTCCTTCGTAGATATTGATTCCACCTTCCGA
>DEJD01000013.1:25671-26904 GCA_002353215.1 Prevotellaceae bacterium UBA2757 | reverse complement strand
AAGGAAGCAATGAACCTGGCACGCATCGGAAACAAATATATCGCAGACGAAGAACCATGGAAGGTAATCAAAACCGACCCTGAGCGTGTGAAGACCATCATATACATATCACTTCAGCTCACGGCTAACCTCGCCATTGCGTTCGAACCGTTCCTGCCATTTTCATCGGCTCGTCTGCGCCAGATGATTAATATGAACGAACTGAACTGGGAAGACCTCGGCAAGACTGATATCCTGCCTGCCGGAAAACAACTGAACAAACCGGAACTGCTCTTCTCGAAGATTGAAGATGATGCTATCAAATTCCAAATGGATAAGCTCGAGGCAACTCTNNGCAAATGCAGAGGCAAACGCTGAGGCAGCTCCAGTGAAACCAATCGTGTCGTTCGATGACTTCCAGAAGGTGGATATCCGCGTAGGCACTGTCCTGGAATGCGAACGCGTGCCGAAGATGAAGAAACTCCTGCAGTTCAAGATTGATGACGGCACTCCACACGGACGCACCATCGTCAGTGGTATAGCCCAACACTACGAACCCGAACAACTCGTCGGCAAGCAGGTGCTCTTCATCGCAAACCTCGCTCCACGTGAATTCAAGAACGGACTCGTCAGCCAAGGCATGATTCTCTCTGCTGAAAACTGGGACGGTAGCCTAAGCGTAACCACAGTAGAACGAAATGTAAAAGGCGGTAGTATCGTATGCTAAAACGTATATTTCATAGAAATCACATTTATCTGACCATTATCTCAGTGGTGCTGATGTGGACCTTGGGACAGCTGGTGAGGAATATTTCATTCTTCAATCCCGTAAGCCGTGCCGTAAAGAACTTCGCAATCTCTGACATATATTATCAGATGATGAAGGATGGCGGATACTCGCAACCCAGTGACATCATTACAATAATTGATGCCACTTCGTTGTACGACCGTTCCAAAATCGGTGACATGATGCTTCAAGTGAGCAGCCTGGAACCGGCTGTAGTAGGTATTGACTGTATCTACGAAGGATTCAGAGGAGACACCATCGGCACTAATCGTCTGGCTGAGGGACTGTTCAGTTTGCCCAATCCGGTAGCAGCTTTCAAATTGACTAATTATGACCAGGAGAGTGGTGAGTTCACACAGCAACGACACTCCTTCTTTGCACCGATGGACGGTATTGGCGAGGGATATTCAAATGTATCATACGATGCAGGTGGTATTACGGTACGCAGTCTCGTGACACAACGCATA
>DEJD01000013.1:19240-25541 GCA_002353215.1 Prevotellaceae bacterium UBA2757 | reverse complement strand
GGACGTATAGTAATCATAGGTGCTACACACGATGATGCCGATATGCATTCATCTCCTTATGGAAGAATTCCTGGTACGGTGATTCAGGCTTATATCCTGCAGACTTTATTGGAACATGAACCAGTCAAGGAAGTGCCAGTGGTGTGGACTGTGATTATATCACTCTTCTTTATATGGCTTACGGACGTTTAT
This sequence comes from Prevotellaceae bacterium UBA2757, assembly GCA_002353215.1. Next base: position 25,349 of record DEJD01000013.1, on the reverse strand, counting down.
CAAACCGAACTGTCGTATTTCGGTTCGAAGCAAGAACGCCCATTCGTGCGACTCATTCTCACGTCTGCATTCACAAAGAATATCATAAATTTCATCTGGATTAATATACTTGTATATATCAATTTCCTGGTGTTTAATCTTTTCTCTGTTTATTTCAACCCTGCGACTATGTTGTGGTGCATTGCATTGTTGGTTGAAGCAAGACTCTTCTACAACTCTGCACGTGCTGCACTGATGGTGCACAAGGTTAATAAAACAAAGAATGTGAAGTGACAGACTGCTGAGATAACTCCATAAATATTTAACTTACACAATTACATAAAAAAATGAAAACAAAACTTATTGCTATCTGCCTGATTCTTATTGGCGGCTTGTCCGGCACAGCTAGTGCACAGGACTTGTATGTGTATTCTATTCTCGGAAAAGTAAAGGAAGTAAAGGGAAAAGTATCTGCTGAACTGAATGTACGTCAGACTCTAACTATGAAGTCTGTAATTAACATGACAAAGGGTTCGCAGATTGTGCTGATAGACCCGGATAACAGTAAACAATATACTCTTACCGGTATTGGAACCAGCTCTGTGCAACGTCTGATAGCGCGTTCCGACAAATCTACCAAGGAACTGAAGAAGATGTATCTCGACTTTCTGATGAAACAACTCTCAGGCAAGGGAGTGCTTACTTCACAAAAGGCGGTGGATGGCGGTTATGCATCTATTGAACGCAGTATGAGTGATTCAATAATTATCGATATGGAAATTCCAGACTCAGCAAAGTTTGAAAAATGAAAAGGCTCTTCTTATTGATGTGTGCGACGTTCCTGACGCTTTCCGTAAGTGCTCAGGACGTTGGACGTTTACAGGCAAATCAAAAAAGAACGGAGGCTAATCAGGCATATCAGGCTGGTAATTTCCAGCGTGCTATAGAACTGATGAAAGAAGAAATAAAAATACGAAAGGACAGTAAACATTCCTTCGGTGAAATCGGAGAAGCCGTGTTTACTCTGGGTAACTTCTATGCTGCAAATAAGGATTTCGAAACTGCTATTCAAACAACTTTTGAGGCAAGAAATTACTTTAACAACATGAAACCCGTGATAAAGCCGAATGTTGCTGCCTGTAACAGTAATATTTCGTCTTTCTATTATCAGCGTGGCGAGAAAGGTGACCTTCAGGAGGCTATCAAATATGGCGAAGAGGCTCTGAAGGACATGAAGAAGGGAAATGCTAATTATGTGGAAACCGCCAGCCTTCTGATTATGTACTATACTGAAACCAATCGAAGGGATAAGGCTGCAGCTCTGAGCAATAATATCCTGAAGATGGGTAAGAGTGTGTATGGAGTGAATAGTTTAGAGTACGCAAACTTGTTGTCAAGCCAGGCATACAGATTGTATGAAGAAGGAGAGGTGACTCAAGCTATACAATATGCTGATGAATGTGTTGAAATACATAGAACCCTAAGCGATACAACAAGTGTGCAATTCGCCCGACTGTTGCTGAATGCTGCAAGTTATCATTCAAGTAATGAAGAATATTCCAAGAGTCTGACTCTTCTCGAATCGGCTGAGAAGTTGATGAAGGCTAATGGAATGGAAGGCACAAAGTATTATATGCAATGTAAAGAAGACTTGCTGAGCGCCTATGCCAAATTGGGCAATCTGGAGAAGTCGAACAGCATTGCTGTGTCTATGATGAAGGATGGAGAGAGCGGAAAGATGAAAAACGGTTCGTCGCTTACCAAACAAGCTCAGATTTATGCTAATAACGGTAATTTCAGCGAGGCAATAAAACTGTCCCGTAAGGCTATCGAGGATTTTGAAATGACTGATGATACGATAAGTCTGACTAATGCGTACATTAACCTGTCGGGATATTTACATAGCTATAATAAGACTGATGAAGCTATAAAGACTTGCAACAAGGCTCTGGAGATTCTGGAACAAAGGAACGACCGCATGGACTTGTTGGCAAGGGCATATACCAATAAATCGGCATTCTGTCGAGCCGGTGGGAAAAAGGACGATGCGCTGATTTATGCAAATAAGGCAATAGAGTGTTTCAAACTGCACGGAGATACGTTGAACACCAACTATGCCAGTGTGCTGGGTAATGTGTCTGTCCTGTATGCCGACATGAATGATATGAAGATGGCGATAGATTGCAGCATGCGCTCATATGCCGTAAAGAAACAATTGTTGGGTGAGCATCATCCTGATAATGCTCTTACACTCTATAACCTGGCTAACTATTATTATAAGAATGGTGATACAAAGAATATGCAGGTGTATTACCATCAGGCATTGAATTTCCAATCGGAGATAGTGAGGAGTAATTTCTCTCACATGACTATGAACGGACGCGAGTCGTACTGGAATACGAAGAAGTATTTATATACAATGGCTCCGGTATTTGTGTTCAATGCAGCAGATACTGACTCGTTAATTCTACAGGATGCTTATAATGTACAGTTATTCACAAAAGGTATTCTGCTTAATTCGGAAATTGACTTCAAACAATTGCTGTCGAGATCGGGTAGTTCGAAACTGACGGAATTGTACGATAAACTGATTAAACTGAACAGAATGGCTGATGAACTGTATAGCAAGATGACAGCTGAAAGTTCGCAGGAAGCATTGGAGTATAGAAGACAGGCTACTGTGGTTGAACATGAGCTGATGATAGCCAGTAGAGAATATGGTGATTATACATCCAACATGGCAATTAATATGTCTATGGTGGCTGCGGGGATGAATGATGATGACGTGGCAGTGGAGATCGTGGAAGTTCCAACCTCAAATGAGGGTATTCATTACTTTGCCTTGTATTTGCGCAAGGGATGGACTACACCGAAAAAGGTTCATATGGTAAGTCTGAAGAATCTGGAGGCACTGAAATATGAAGGTATGAATTTTTATAAGATGTGCCGAAAGAAGGATGGAATCAATTATCTGTTCAATGATCCGAAGGTGGGACAGATGGTGTGGGGCAGACTAATGGAAGCCTGGGCTAATGATAAGGATATGCCTCAGGTTCATAATGTGTATTTCTCGCCTGTCGGCATTTTCTATAAACTTGGTGTGGAGTATCTGAAGGTTTCTGATGATAACAGAATATGTGATTTGTATGATATGCACCGAGTTTCATCTACAAAGCAGTTAGCATCTAAATCGACAAAGGGTCAGGGTGTACAGAATGCAACAGTATTTGGTGGTGTAAATTTCGATTTGGATGTGGATGAAATGAAGAATCGTCACGATACTGCACTGATAGACTATAAGAAAACCTACATGACATCAGACGTAGAGAATAACCGCACGATGCAGTCGGATGTGGCTATGGTCGATAATGAAATTCGTTCGCTATTTGGAGATGAAGATGATGAGGACGATGACGTTGATGATGATGCAGAAAGTGTACGTGCCGGGGTTCATTACCTGCCTGGTACTCTTGATGAGGCTCAGCAGATAGCTGAAGAACTGTTGCAGAAGGATATTGCTACAAATGTAGTGTTAGCGGATGATGCAATCGAAGAGAATGTGAAAGGACTTAGCGGAACTAGTCAATCCATTGTACATATCGCTACACATGGTTTTAGTTTCCCGGAAGGCTCTAAGTCGCGTAAAGCTCTCGCAGTTCTGCTGGGAAAGAAGACAACCACAGAACTGAATCCGATGCATTTCTCCGGATTACTTTTTGCCGGTGCTAATAATATGTTCAAGAAGCACATCAAAATACCTTCAAACATAGAGGATGGTGTGTTGACTGCCGCTGAGATTTCTGTGATGGATTTGAGAAATGTGGATATGATAGTCATGTCGGCATGTCAGACAGGTCTTGGTGATGTTAAGGACGACGGCGTATTCGGTTTGCAACGCGGTTTCAAAAAGGCAGGAGTACATACTTTGCTTATGAGTATGTGGAGCGTCAACGACCGCGCTACACAGATTATGATGAATGGTTTCTATGCTGCCTTGACGCAGGGATATAACCGACACCAGGCATTGGCAATGGCTCAACAGAAGGTTATCAAGTCCGGTTATATTGAACCATACTACTGGGCATCGTTTATTATATTGGACGATAATTGATGTCTTATTCTTTATCGCATAAAATAAGCCCTGGATGTCGGTTTGCACATCCAGGGCTTATCTTATATTATATGTATATTAAAATTTACTTCTTTACTTCACCTTTTATGATAACTGCACGGTTCTTGTCGTTCTCTGGGAATGGTTGAACTGTGTCACCGTAAGCTTTAACTGTGATATCGGATGCTGGAATACCTTTTTCCTCCAATCTCTTTGCTGCCTTCTCTGCTCTCTGCTGTGAGAACTTCATATTGCTTGCTGCCTTACCAGTACCCTTGTCAGCATATCCTTCAACAATAATCTGTTTCTGAACATTGGGGTTCTGCTTGTACCAATCTACAACCTTGTTGATTGTTGCTTCTTGGGCGCTTGTGATGTCAACGGTACGGATAGTGTATGTGAGAACTCCGCTGATAGGTAAAACTGGGATAACAGCAGCTGCAGCACTCTCTGCTTTGTCGGTTACTATATCGGAAGCATCTCTTACAGCTACTGGAGGAGTAGAAACTACTACTGTCTTTGGCTTGTTTGGTTTCTTGTGGCCAAACTTATAGGTAAGAGAGAGCTGAGCTGTCAACATCCAGTCATCGCTATTGTTGAACTTAGAGTTGAAACGGTCGTCAAGAGAATTGAGGTCAACTTCAACACCTATGCTGAAATTCTTGTGGATATTGAAATCTGCCATTACACCAAAACGGATGTTGTGGTTAAGCAACTGCTTGCGTGAAGTGCCTGGACCCCATGCATTTGTAATGTCTTCCTGAATTGCTGTCGCAGTTCCTGCTGATACAGCATTGCGATTGGCACTTACAATGTCGGAGAAGTCTTTGTTACCCCATGCAATGTTTGCACCGATACCACCGATGAGGTAGAGGTCAACAAGACGATTGTTGGTTGCTTTAAAGATGTTGAATACGTTGAACATTACGTCAACGTTTCCTGTGATATACTTGAATTTGTAGTTAGCACCAATAGAATTCAAACTGTTTTTTGTTTGAAAACCATTAAAGTGGAGACGGGCACCTACAATGTTTGTGAACATACGACCAACTCCCACGCTAAATGTAGGGTTGAATTTGCTACCTGGTGAAAACACCTTGTTTACACCACCCTGAACCTGTACGAATGTGTATGGCTGGGGCTTGTAACCAAGGGCTTGAGCTTCAGCTTCTGCCTCAGGATTCTGAGCATTAGCAGTCAGTGCTACAAGACCTAAAACGGTTGTTGCAATGAGAGATTTAAAATTACGCATAATTAAGAATTTTATGTTTTAAATAGTAAAAGCGCGTCAAAATTAGTTAATATTCAATAAACAAGCAAAGAAAGATTGCATTTTTTTATCTTTTCAATGCTTTTGGTGTTTTTAATGGCTGTTTTTTTGATATCAGTAGAACAAGGTCGAGATGATTTGCGGAGTATTATATATCATTGAACAGACGAAAAATACTGTAATGAATAGCCCCAATGTTATACTGATAGTCTTCAGTAAGATGTTTAGCCATTTTCGTTGGAAGTTAATCCATGTGGGCACTACACTCATTAGGAATATGCCCAATAATACAAATATTACAGTCGTTGCCATTGTGTGATAAGTGTGTGTGCATGTAAAATGTGTTTCCACGCGCCCTATGACGCGTGGAAACTATTATATTATTGCTTTTCTATCCATTTGCGTGCATTCACGAATGCCTCTACCCATGGGGTAATTTCATCGTGCTTGCGCTCATCTGGATAATTAGCCTGTTGCCAAGGGAAGATAGCACGTTCCAAGTGTGGCATCATTGCCAAATGGCGCCCGTCTGCAGAAGCGAGTCCTGCTACATCATAGGTAGAACCATTAGGATTTGCCGGATATCCAGAGTAGTTATACTTAGCTACGATATTGTATTCTGATTCAGCCTTTGGCAAACTGAAGTTTCCTTCTCCGTGTGCTACCCAGATACCAAGTTTGTTGCCAGACAGACTGCCAAACATAACTGAGTCGTTCTGAGGAATCTGAAGAGTGACGAATTCACTTTC
>DEJD01000013.1:17161-19172 GCA_002353215.1 Prevotellaceae bacterium UBA2757 | reverse complement strand
GCATCGAGCAGGTCTCCTGTCACAGGATGGTTGTTTATCAAACCTAACTCAATCATGAGCTGACATCCGTTGCATATACCAAGTGAAAGAGTGTCTTTCCTGTTATAGAATGCATCGAGAGCGGCTTTTGCCTTAGGGTTGAAGAGGAAGGCGCCTGCCCATCCCTTTGCACTACCAAGAACGTCAGAATTTGAGAATCCACCGCAGAAAACAATCATATTGATGTCTTCAAGAGTTTCGCGTCCGCTGACAAGGTCGGTCATCATAACGTCTTTCACGTCGAAGCCTGCCAAGTAGAGTGAATATGCCATTTCGCGTTCTCCGTTTGTTCCCTTTTCACGGATTATGGCTGCCTTTGGTCGCTGTGCATTCGGATTGTTCTTGTGTGCCTCAAGATCTATGCCATATTGTGACATCTTGCCGGTGAAATCGGAATTGAACTTATGTTCGATTGGCTGGTTCTTGTAGTTTTGGAAACGTTCCTTTGCCATACCGTTGAAACTTTGCTTTGTGTCGAGACGGTATGATGTGGAGTACCAGATGTCGCGCAGTTTGTCTATATCAAAGCGACGGGTGCGACTGTCTTTCTTTACTACGATTTCGCGATTTTTGATAGGATGTCCGATTTCAATGAAACCGACGCCTGCATTGTTGAGCATCTTCTCTACAGTGCCTTTGTCAGAGTTCTTTACCTGTATTACCACACCAGGGTTTTCAGCGAAAAGAAGTTTTACAGGGTCTTTTTCGTTGATGCCGTTCAGATTTGCCTCTATACCACCTTGCTTGTTTGCAAATGTCATTTCAAGCAGACATGTGATGAGACCACCGGCAGAGATATCGTGACCGGCAAGGATAAGTTCGTCTTTTACCAACTGATTGACAGCTAGGAATGCATCACGGAAATATTCAGCATTCTGTACTGTAGGTACGTCGCTGCCTACTTTCCCGAGACTCTGTGCAAAAGCGCTACCTCCTAGTTTTAGTGTGTCAAAGCTGAAGTCTATATGGAGCAGAGTAGTGTCAGCATCGTTTACGAGAACCGGGGAAACAACTTTGCGTATATCGCTTACTTCACCACCAGAACTAACAATTACTGTTCCCGGACTGATAATCTTACTGCCGTCAGGATACTTCTGAGTCATGGAAAGAGAGTCTTTTCCTGTTGGCACGTTGACTTGCAATTCACAACAGAAGTCAGACAGAGCCTTTACACCTTCATAGAGACGTGCATCCTCACCTTTCTGACTGCGACAAGGCCACATCCAGTTGGCTGAAAGACTTACAGAGTCAAGACCATCTGCCATAGGTGCCCAAACAATGTTTGTGAGCGACTCTGCTACCGACAATACACTGCCGGCTACAGGATCTGCAAGTCCTGCTTGTGGTGCATGACCGATAGCAGTTGCAATACCTTTCACACCACGATAATCGAGAGCTACAACACCACAGTCGCTCAATGGCAACTGAATCTCACCTTGACATTGCTGGCGTGCAATCTTACCGGTCACACTGCGGTCAACTTTGTTTGTGAGCCAGTCTTTACATGCTACAGCCTCCAACTGGAGAACTTTCTCTAAATATTCTTCTATATTGTTGTATGAGTATGAAACGTCTTCATATTTACGTTCCATCGTCTCGTCGCGCATGTATGTTTTTGGAGAGTGTCCGAACATCTGAGCTACATCGAGGTCGAACGGACGAACTCCGTCACCCTGCTCGAAAGCAAAGTGTGCATCGCCTGTTGTTTCACCTACTACATAGAGTGGAGCACGTTCGCGTTCTGCAATTTTCCTTACATGGTCGATGTGTTTTTCGTCAATCAGCAGACCCATACGCTCCTGACTTTCGTTTGCAATAATCTCTTTGCTTGAAAGAGTCTTATCACCGATTGGCAGTTTGGTCATATCGATGAGACCGCCACATTCTTCTACCAACTCTGACAAACAGTTTACGTGACCTGCACTACCGTGGTCGTGGATAGAAACTACTGGGTTTACATCCTCTTCACACA
>DEJD01000013.1:16900-17082 GCA_002353215.1 Prevotellaceae bacterium UBA2757 | reverse complement strand
GTGTCAACAGAACTTACAGAACCGCCGCCAAGTCCAATGCGATAGTTGTCACCACCTACCACAACAATTTTATTTCCTTTCTCAGGTGTTCCTTTCAGACAGTCGCGTTTTGTTCCGTAACCTACACCTCCTGCCAACATGATAACTTTGTCGTAACCATAGTTCTCATTGTTTTCGGAGTG
>DEJD01000013.1:16654-16788 GCA_002353215.1 Prevotellaceae bacterium UBA2757 | reverse complement strand
TGATAGAGCCATTTGCGTACTGGCAATATCTTTTCCCATTCCTGAGTACAATCGGCATTATTGCGAGGGTAAGAAGTCATATAGACTGCAGTACCGGCAATAGGCCAACTGCCTACACCGCCACCCATACGGTC
>DEJD01000013.1:14078-16610 GCA_002353215.1 Prevotellaceae bacterium UBA2757 | reverse complement strand
GTTGGGAAGTTATGTGTTTCTGCCTTGAGAGAAATGACAGATTCTATATCTTTAACTACGAAATAATCGCTTGTAGAATGGTCTTTTGGGGCAAACTGTTCAACTATAGGTCCCTGGCTGAATGCAACATTATCTTTATATGCCGACAAAATCTTATTGGGATTCTCTTGTGTGGTCTTCTTAATCATCTGGAACAGTGAACTTTCCTTTTCTTCACCATCAATGATGAATGTTCCACCGAATATTTTGTGGCGACAGTGTTCTGAATTGATTTGTGCAAAACCGAACACTTCTGAGTCAGTGAGTTTTCTGCCCAATTGTCCTTCCACCTTATGCAGATATTCAATTTCTTCTGGAGAAAGGGCAAGTCCTTCTTGCTCGTTGTATTCTTCCAAATTCTCAATCGAAATGATTGGCGCAGGTTGGATGTTCACAGTGAATATATCCTGATTCAACCCTTTGTACATACGCTGCAACATAGGGTCGAACTCTGCATTCTCGTCTTTTACCGGGAAATATTCCTCAATGCGTTCCACACCTTTTATTGCCATGTTTTGTGTGATTTCTACAGCATTGGTACTCCAAGGAGTAATCATCTCACGGCGTGGACCTACAAAATAACCGTCAATAGTTGTTTTGTCAAGCAGTGTTGCTTCATCATAAAGCCAACAGAGGGCGCTGATTTCTTGTGCACTCAAGTTATGGTCAACGCTTGTTGCCAAAATGCTTTTGTTAGGAGTTTGGAAAAAATAAATCATCTTATTTGTTGTTTGTCAATTTTTATAGTTGAATGTCTGTAATCTCTTTGATTGTCAATAGCTGTTGTTCTCCTGTCGCCATATTTTTCAATGTAATCTTCCCCTCCGCCATCTCTGTCTCACCTACTATAGCTACATATGGAATGTCCTTAGCATTTGCGTACGACATCTGCTTCTTCATCTTTGATGAATCGGGATATATCTCTGTACTGATGCCTGCAGCTCTTAATTGGTTGACGATAGGCAGACAGTAATCCATTTCTTTCTCACCAAAGTTTACAAACAGAATTTTTGTAGTACTTACAGCATCCTTGGGGTAGAGGTCGAGTTGGTTCAACACATCGAATATACGGTCTGCTCCGAATGAAATGCCCACTCCCGAAAGACCTGGCATTCCAAATATACCTGTCAGGTTGTCATAGCGTCCGCCACCTGTTATGCTTCCTATTTCTACGTCCAGAGCCTTTACTTCAAAAATAGCTCCGGTATAATAGTTTAGTCCGCGAGCCAAAGTGAGGTCAAGTTCTATTTGGTTGTTTAGTGAACCTAATTTTGAAATGATATATTCACATTCCTCCACACCTTTCAATCCTATTTCACTGTCTGCAAGCACACTTCGCATTGTGCTAAGTTTTTCTGAATTTGAACCTTTTAGATTGATGATTGGCTGCAACTTCTCTATTGCCTCTGCAGGAATGCCGTTCTCCTTCAGTTCTGCATTTACTGCTTCAAGCCCTATCTTGTCCAACTTGTCAATGGCTACAGTGATATCTACAATTTTGTCTGCCTGACCGATAATCTCTGCAATTCCGGAGAGGATCTTTCGGTTGTTTATCTTAATGCATACTCTGACACCAAAACGCGTGAAGACAGTATCAATAATCTGCAACAGTTCTACTTCGTTGAGCAGACTGTCACTACCCACTACGTCGGCATCACACTGGTAGAACTCTCTATAGCGCCCTTTTTGTGGACGGTCCGCGCGCCATACTGGTTGAATCTGGTAACGCTTAAATGGCAGAGCCAGTTCTTCGCGGTGTTGCACTACAAATCGAGCGAATGGCACAGTCAGATCATATCGCAGTCCCTTTTCGCAAATCTTTGCAGCTAAAGCATTCGATGAACCGTCAGCAGGGGAGAGGGGGTTCCCTTTAAGGAAATCTCCACTGTTCAGAATCTTGAATAGTAGTTTGTCTCCCTCTTCACCATATTTGCCCATCAGTGTGGAGAGGTTTTCCATTGCAGGTGTTTCAATCTGCTGGAAACCATAAAGGGCATATACTTCTTTGATTGTGTTGAAAATGTAGTTGCGTTTCGCCATTTCCAAAGGCGAAAAATCTCTTGTTCCTTTTGGGATACTTGGTTTCTGTGCCATGAATTTTCTTTTATTGTGCAAAGGTACGAAACCTTGAAGAAAAATTTCAATAAAATTGTGCCTAAGTTGACGCAGTATGCAGACTTTTTCTTAAATCTGGGCTTATAAACGAATTTGGCGGCACCCAAAACTAGTTTTGAATGCCGCCTGACGTATTATCTAACTAAAACCTTTTTTTCTTTTTTACTATCTCCAAAGCTCTTTTAGGAGATATAATAGCCTGAATTATTTCAAAATTGAAATGTTGGCTACTATTGCTGCTACTGCTACGAGAACTGCAGCGATAATTGTCATTGTTGCCATAATACAGTCTCCTTTCTTTTTTAAATTAACTAACCTTTTTAATACTTAATGGGGTCGAAACCCTGTTACCCTTCCTACAATCGGACTCTTACCTTA
>DEJD01000013.1:8149-14024 GCA_002353215.1 Prevotellaceae bacterium UBA2757 | reverse complement strand
TTTATTACCTTAACTAACCTTTTTACTAACCTTTTTTCTTTTACTAACCTTTGTCTTGACCTTTTTATTATACTAGCCTCAAATCTTATCTTTATCTTTTTGCCTTCTAAGTATAATCTTTTGTGGTTCTCTAACCATTTCTTGTCTTTTGACGATGCAAAGGTACGGCGGTTTTCATGTGTGACAAATTATTTATATAAAAAAATCGTTTTTTCTTCTATTTTGATGATGTAAATCAATAAATGTGCGGGGACACACAGTTGTTTTGCTGTTTTGTGCGCCCGCACACGTCTAAAAATGGGTTTTTCCGCGATTATGTTTTTTCTGTGTCTTTTTGTGGGTTGTTTTCAGTATCCTGTTCAGCTCCTTCTTCAGTCTCCTTTTTTATTCTTGCATCCATCAGCAGACTGAATGCTGAGCCATATCCTTCTCTACTATCTACTACCAATTTGGCATTCATGCCCTCTGCCAACTTGTGCGATATATTCAGTCCAAGACCCAGGCCTGGTACGAATTCGTTGTCTTTCCAGAAGAGGTTGAACACTGCAGTCTGTTTTTCCTGTGATATACCGCAACCGGAATCTTCTATTCTTAATTCTATTTTCTGTTCCTTAAAATGGTAGAGTGAAGTTATAATGATATTACCGCTTGTTGTAAACTTAACAGCATTACTGATAAGTTGGTTCAAAATATATTTCACGCGCACGCGATCAGAATATATATATATATTATTATGCGTTATGAATTTGTTAAGAGTTACATTTGCAGGTATCTTGTCTTGCCACTCGTTATATAACTCCTCAAGCAGGTCTGACGCACTGAATTCTTCATTCACAAATCGCAGTCGCCCGCTTTCTATTCTCGAGAACATCAGGATGTCCTCAATCATTGCCGCGAGTTTTGCGTTGTTTTCATTTATATTGAAACTGATCTCATCCAGTTCCTGTTGACTAAGGGCATCAGGTGGCAGTGATATGATTACATCACTGAATCCAACAACGGCATTCAGTGGAGTACGTATTTCGTGACTAATGGTCATCAGGAAGTCTTCCTTTCTCTTTGCCTCCTCAGCCAGTTGAATAGCCACACGCATTTTCTCCTCGTACTGTTTCGACTCGTTGATATTGATAACCAGTCCGTCTATACGTTGCTTGTTGCCCTTTGTTTTAAAGACGACAAATCGCAGTTGCCACCACTCGTACTTCTCGTCTTGATCCACATCTGCGTAAATATCATACTGGTGTGTACCTTCAATCTGTAGCGACTGCTCAATAAACTGTATGTTCTCCTTGTGGTCTGGATGGATGAGTTCCAGTACTTTCTTGACTCCTTCTTCATTTCTCAGAGGACGGCTGTCGGCTCCGTTAAGTGAGAGAATACGCAGGTTTGCTTTCTGTTTGATATTTGAAATAAGAACCTGATCCGAACGTTCTCTCCAGTAATTGATAAGTGCCAGCCAAATTACGATGATAACAAATACAAAGAATATGATTGCTATGTATTCAGCGTAATATAAAATAGGGTATCTGTATTTAATTGGAGCATTTATTATCTTGAATCTGTTAGAGTAGTCATAATAGTTCAAGCCAAGCTTTTGCATTGCCCGATAGTCCATGTAGTAGTGTTTCTCATGTTGCTTGCCTGACATGTCGTTGGAGAAGTTTCCCTTCAGAATTCTCGATGCTGTCATAGCCATATCGGTTGCTACGGTCTTGTATCCGGCAAAGTATCCTGCCAGGAACCTTACCCTCTCGTCGCCGAATCCTGCTTTCACTGCAGTAATTTGTGGTTTGTTTGTCTTATCTATTATATATGTGGAATACAAGTCCATCTTCACCGACAGCTGTGGTACCATCCATGCATGCATCAGTATTTCTTTGTTGACTTCTTTGTCCGATTTTTCATCGGAAAAATCCTGTTTTGCAATAGCTGTTGTGTAAACGAGAATACTGTCCTGGAAATGTGGTACTCCTTCTTCTGACAGCGCATTTCTGAGGTCGCTGTCTATTTTGTTGACATATGGCGGACGAGCTATGGTCTGACTCAGTTCTTTTTTGATGATGGAGTCCTGATAGAAGTGATCCAGTTCTATGTTTACAATATTATTGCCACTCAGTTCTGCAGCCAGGTTGATGTTTGTCGAATAGTCTATCGGGTCGTAGAAGACTACGATATTTTTATGTCCTCTGAGCAGATTCCAGTTAGGGTGGTGCAGTCCGCCAAATACAACTGGTAGTTTATAAATATACGACAGCAGTTCTTCGTTCCTATGGGTTGAAATGTCGTATATCACTCTGTCTCCTTCTGCCATGATGACATCAGGTTTCCAACCTATGCGATTAATAGAATCCAACATCTCCGTTACTTTTGGCTTACCTGAACTAGCAGGGTCTTCCAATTCCATGTAGATGTTCTTGATGTCTGCATTTATATTCTGCGAACGGAGTGTCGATTGGATGCATTCGTCGAAGAGTATGTAGTTTGAGAATGATTTTGTATAGCTGTGCAGCACAAGAATGTTGTATTTTTTCTCTGTGCCTTGATGGTTGTTACATGAAGTGAACAGACTGGCACTGATTCCCAGTCCCAACACCATTATAATACACTGGACGAAGTGTGGTAGCTTAAAGAAGAACTTACTGCCAACGCCCAACTTACTCTCAATACCGATTTTCCCGCCTTGCTTTTCTATGATAGTCTTACTGATATTGAGTCCCAGTCCAGTTCCCTTGTCATTTTCAGTCTCCTTGTAGTAGCGATCGAATATATGTTTTTGTCCTTCTTCGTCCACACCTATACCTGTGTCCCTGACATATATTTCCGCCATGTCGTCCTCTTTGCTTTCTCTCCATCCCAGAGTTACAGACCCCGAAGCGGTAAACTTGAAAGCATTGCTTAGGAAGTTGTTGACAACCTGCATGGTTCGTGTTTCATCTATGTTTACCATAAATGGTTTCTGTGGCGACTCCAGTACAAAATTCAGATGGGTAGGAGCGATGATTTTGTTGGTGTTGTATGCCTTATTTATCACATCATTTATGTCGGCTGGTTTCATAATCAGTTCCAGTTCGCCAGTTTCCAATTGTGCTTTTTGCATCACACTATCAATCATATTCAGAATCATATCTGTATTCTGGTGTATGATTTTACCATATTCTTCCCGTTCGCCTTCTTCAAAGGTCATGTCTTTGTTTGTTAGCAGCATTGAGAATCCGGTTATTGCATTTAGCGGAGTTCTCAGGTCGTGACTTATGTTTGCAAGGAAGTTCTCCTTCAGTGCCACTTCGCTAGCCTTCATTTGTGCTTCCGACAGAGTGTCTTCGACAGCTTTCTTCTGGTTTATATTAAGCATGATACCATACAGGTAACCGCTATTGGCAGAGTCTTCAGTTGCGGTATAAGTCATTTCGTGCCACGACCAAGTCTGCCCCTTGTCGAATGTCAGTTTGAAACGCAGGACTTTCTTGCCCCTCTGATTTCTGAAATCCCTGAGTAGGTAGAATGACTGTATGGTATCCTGGTGCACCATTCTCTCGAAGTCGCGCAGCAGTATAGTGTTGTCTATGTCGTGTTTTATTGCAAATTCCTTTACAAATGTGATGTTTTTGCCACTTATGTGCCACAAAGTATCATCACTGTTTGAGAAGATGAGGCTATGCATTTTATCCTCATATAAAAGGTCGTCCAGCAGAGCTCTTTGTCCTTTCTGTCTCCAGCTGTACAGAAGTTGTGCCATGCATGTGATTATCACAAATACTATTGCCCCAAGCAGTCCTATGATAAGGTAGTACATGATTGGGCTCTCCAATGCCATTGGGGCATTTATGATGTGGTATTTGTTTGCAAAATCCTCGTATTTTAATGCCGGACTGTATTTCTTCATGGCATTATAGTCCATGTAGAAGTCGCTCATATGCACAGTGCGGTTAAGTGCTGTTGGTGAGGTACCTTTCAGTATTCGTGATGCGTAGTCCACCTGGTCTTTTATCTGTACCTCCGTCGAAGTGAAGAATCCGCCAAGTATTTTCAATTTCTGGGGATTATTAAATCCGGCACGGATACAAGTGAACTGTGGCAACTTGTTCAGGTCAAGTAATGAATTTGAATAGATGTCGTTTTTTACTTGTATGTGACATGCTTTTTCAGTATTGTCCCATATCTGCTTCACACGGTTGTGTATCTCCTTCTTTGTATGGTGTTTTTTTCTTTTGTCAGGCTCCCAGATCGGTTCTTGGAACGAAACGAAGTCAACGACTGTCTTCGATGTGAAAGTCTTGTTTATTTTATCGACATTCAAGTCTGCCAGGTGTTCTATATCGTTGTTTATGAATCGTGTGGTGTCAGAGAGCTGTCCGTGGAATTTCTTTCTCAAAGCTTCATCATATTCCGAGTCGTCCAGTTCTACGAAAGCCAGATGCTTGCCAGTGACTGTGTAAAGCATTTCTATGCATCGTGGCAGATTGATGTTGCAGCCAAAGCCCGTCATCAGTGGATATTTCATCACGGAGTCACGGTGCAAATTGTTGATTCCGGCAAAAACCACCGGGGTATTGAAGAAAAGTGAATCGCAGGGTCTCTCATTGAATACCCACGTGAGTATAGGGTCATCGTTAAGCAATATTATCTCCGGCTTCCATATTTTTATGGAATCAAGATATGCAGGCCAATAGCTTTTTGTGAATTCCCTATTTGTAACGTGGCGCATGTTGGCATATATGTGGTGTATTTCCGCTTTTATACCTTCCTTGTGGAATTCTTCTTCCATTTTATTTTGAAAGAAAGCACCTTCTTCGCCGCTGCTGTCCCATGAGTGTATTACGAGTATTCTTCGGGTGGCACCGCTGGGTTCACCGTTGCCGCATGCACAAAGCAGGCCTAAGGACGATAGGAAAAATATGATAGGAATATATAGCCAACTTAAGGTTTTCATGTCTAGATTTATAATCTACTTGCGAAGATACGGAGTTTAAATAAAAACAAAAACTAAAAAGGGGAAAAATAATACTTTTTTTATAATTTTGCAGCAGAAATCAAAAACTATCCGATACATCGTGCTAATATCCGACATAAATCTTGGTTCTCGACCTGTCATTCTTGCACCTATGGAAGACGTCACTGATATGTCTTTCCGCACACTTTGTAAAGAGTTAGGTGCTTCGATGGTTTATTCCGAATTTGTAAGTGCTGATGCATTGATTCGTAATGTGCAGCGTTCGTTGGAGAAAATCCGTGTTGAGGATGTTGAACGACCTGTAGCCGTACAAATCTATGGACGTGATGTAGAGAGTATGGTCGAGGCTGCACGCATTGTAGAACAAGAGGCAAGACCCGATGTTATCGACATTAATTTCGGTTGCCCTGTAAAAAAGATTGCCGGAAAGGGTGCGGGTAGTGGTATGCTTCGCACTCCTCAACTTATGCTCGATATTACTAAGGCCGTAGTTTCTGCTGTCAGTACTCCTGTCACCGTCAAGACTCGCCTCGGTTGGGATGTAGCTACTATGTATGATGCTCAGACCTTTCTGCCTGATGCTTCGAAGGGTAGGGCTTATATTGTAGAATTGGCAGAACGACTTCAGGATTGCGGCATTTCGGCTATTACCATTCATGGGCGCACTCGTTCCCAGATGTACCAGGGTGAAGCCGACTGGACTCTGATAGGAGAGGTAAAACACAATCCCCGAATGACTATTCCAGTCATCGGCAATGGCGATATATGTACTGCAGAACAGTGTCTTGATGCATTCGAGCGCTTTGGTGTCGATGCCGTTATGGTTGGACGTGCCAGCCTTGGTCAGCCTTGGCTCTTCCGCGATATGCGCACATTCCTCGATACCGGTCAGCACGATTCCTCCATGACTCTTGAATGGAAGTT
>DEJD01000013.1:3656-8076 GCA_002353215.1 Prevotellaceae bacterium UBA2757 | reverse complement strand
GGAATCATCCATGTCCGTCGCCATCTTGCCAATTCCCCTCTCTTCAAGGGTATTCCAAATTTCCGCGAGATGCGTATTCGTATTCTGCAGGCAGAGAGTCGTGAAGAACTCTTTTCCCTTCTGGATAAGGCTTACGACCTTATTCGTCAGTCGCAGTCCATTTAATATAATTTTCTCCGCTCGCAGTTCCTTTCACCTTGTATCCAGGCGCATTTGCAGCCAGTCCTTGCAGATTTATGTTTCCTGCAGTCACTTCCATATCGGCTTCTGCATTGATGCCGTAACAGCTGCTTCCTGTCAGTTTCAAGTCTATGTTGCTGCCGCTGATGTATAGGTAACCGCCGTTTAGCACTGTGAGAGAGCTCTTCGCATTGTTTGTCCTGATACCTATTCCGTCATAACAACTTACAGTTCCGTTTATCGTTCCCCCGCTGAGGAAGGTCTTGTAGTTGCTTTGCAAACCTACGGCTGAAGTGCCTGTCAAGTCCAGGTTGATAGTACCTCCAGTCACATACAGCAACGAGTCGGCTTTCAATCCCTTGCCTCCTATGGCATCAACATTCAGGTTCAGTGTACCTCCGTTGATAAACGCATTTCCGTAGTCATCGCAGTCTATAAGGTCGCTGGTCACATTATTGAAATTAAGTGTGCCGCCGCTCATCCTGAAGTAGTTGTTTTCCGGGTTTCCGTCACCCTCGCCGCAGTGTATGCCGTCACTAGCCGACTCCAGTATGTTTATGGTTCCCGTAGATTTCTTCAGTTGCAGGTATTCTTTTGCACAAAGTGCATGTCTTGCCTTACCCCTTATATTCAGCGTTCCTCCACCTTCTATTTCCAGGTGCCCCTTCGTATATACAGCCCCTTTCTTCTCGTTTGTTTCGTTGTCGGTAAAGGAGTTGTCGGTTCCTTCCTGCAGAATCATCGATATGCGTTTTCCGCAGTTTATGTGTAGGGGAGGGGAGGTAGTCGTACTGGTCAGATCCACACCGTTCAGCAGCAGTGTCAGTTTGTAGTTGCTGTTGATGGTCAGCGAACCGCTTGTCGTCGAACCGCTCACACGATATATGTATTCCGTTTGCACAGCGCTGTCCAGTGCCAAGACTACATTTGTGTTGTTGCCCGATGCACAGCTTACTCCAATGGCAGTTGCCGGAATATCCACTATGGCTGCAGAACTGTTAAACGTAATGTCTATAAACACTGGTTTCGGAATGGTGTCTTCCTCGTCATTGTTGGGCTTATTCTTGTTCTCGTCAGTACATGCTGCTGCTATGATGCAGAGCAGCCCGCAGCAGATGGCCGTCTTCATGCATCCCAGAATCAGATGTCTCAGTATTGTTATGGTGTTTTCTTTCATCTTAGAATTTGAAATTATATCCAATGCCTACTATGTGTCCGTTGGGTTCATCGTCGTCGTTTTCTCTCTGAAACCTATAGAACGCATTGAGAGTGTGTTGCTTTGAAATTTTAAAGTCTGTTCCGCCTATGAATTTCCACTTATAGTCTGTGTTGCCGATACCCTTTCCGTAATCGACAGCTACATACGGTTCCCACGGACATTTTTTCTTGCTGTACTGCAGGGTGAGCTTAGAGCGCAGCATCCATCTTACCTTGCTGTATTTCGTCTTCTCCAGTATCTCAGTTGTTGAGGTGGTCGGTTCGCCGTAGCGGTATTTCTCCCTGTACTTCGTCCTTGTGGTCGAAGTCCCCCAGAAGTAATTGTACTGCATAGTTTCCTTCAGGGTAAGGGTAAATCGTCTGAACGGCTTGCACGACACAGCCACACTCAGGTTCCAGCGACTTCTGTTCCTCCAGTATGCCTGGTCATA
Source organism: Prevotellaceae bacterium UBA2757 (assembly GCA_002353215.1). The sequence goes on along the minus strand of DEJD01000013.1, from coordinate 6,247 downwards.
GTTATAACCCTTGTTATATCCTTTCTCTATTGCTTCAAACTGTCCTCCACCCAGATAGTTGAACTTATCGTCATAGTATTTAAGTTTGTAGGTCTCAACCTGCTCACTTAGGTTTTTCATCCACATATGTTCGTACGATAGTCCTACCTTCAGGTCGAATTTCTTCTTGTCTATCAGTTTGTAGCTTCCACCAGCCTCAATGACGTATCGTTCCATCTGTGAGGTGTTGTCCTGAGTACGTGCTTCCAGTCCCAGTCCTAACGTCAGACGGTTAAGCAACAATTTTTTATTACCTTCCGCCCTGAAGTCAAGTCCGAAGTCGTTATTGGCCTTTATCGGCGATGAAATCGACAATAATGCCACACAAGCAACCAAAACTCCCCTTGTTCTTATTCCTTTTGACATAGTGCTACCGTGTTTATCCGAAAATCTTAGGCATCTTCAGTGTGTTGTCGTCCTCTTCGTCGGTGTTGTAATAGATTTTTATTAACGCCATATCCTTCAAAAAGTCGATGGAACCGATGCTTACGTGTGTGATGTCGAGTCCTGTACGGTTTTTCAGGTCTTGAATGAGTTCGTGTCTCATCTCTGGCTTTATCAGGTCTATCTTATCATATTTTATATACTTCGACGACAGACTCTTCACCAGCATATTCGTTTCTGCCATCCATACTCCGAAGATGAAGATGGCATCGGTCAGCAGCAGTTCGCCGAATGATGTAATCAGCGGACCTGCCCACTCGGGTTGTTTGGGCGATATGTCTGCCGCCCAAGCCAGACCGTTTATGGCAGCCAGTGAGATGATGAGGAACAGGTAGGTCATTTCTCGTATAGGCACACTCTCCGTTCTGTATCGCATGATGCAGAAGATGGCGAAGAGTCCCATGGCGATACCTGTCTTAATCTTTGCGTCACCCATCAGGTGTATGAGCATGAAAATACAGAATCCCACGAGGATATAGGTGAAGAAGAAGTCCTTCCTGCGTGCTTTAGGAAAGTAAAAACAACGTGCAATGATTACTGTGAATACAGTGTTGATGAGCAGTCGCATGATGAGATCCAGTATGCGGCACACATCGCTCGTCAGTACTGTCAAAAAATCATTAAGTGCATCCATAATATCAGATTTTTATTTGTTAGTATTCCTTATAATTCATGATCGATGAAGTTCCTGCCGTTTATCTTCTGCAGGTTTCTCAGTTTTGGTTTGAAGTTGTTCTGTTTCAGTCCCGGGTCGGTCAGCGCCATACCTATGCAGCACTTCGAGAATCCCGTGGGGTGTATATGTATGTCGTGCAGTATATTCACTACTGGCGAATACATATTACCGTCTCTTTTCAGCTCTATGATAACCAGTTGGTCGGTTCCATGGTCGTGGTTGGTCTCGTAATTATGAAATCTCACGTTGAAATCGATGGTCAGTCTTTCAGTCTTACCCTTATTGACCAGTGTAACACGGTCGAATCTGTTTTGCACCACAGCCTCCATCGAGTCCAGGTCGAGTCCGGTCTTTCGCATCACCAATTCGTGAACCCCCTCCGTCGTGCGGAAGTCGTCTTGCGAGGGTACTTCAATCCTCTTTTTCTTTGTGCGTCCGTGGTTGTTTTTATTCTTTACCTCCAGAAATGTGAGGTTACTTGCTATATATGTCCTTACCCTTACCTTCTTCCTGTGTGCATGTTTATTGTGATGCATCATATAGAGGACATGGTCGGCAGTATCATAATAAGTTGTGCAATAGGGGATAATCCTATTGCACAATGTCTCCTGCACAAAATATTTGTCTTGTACGAGGTTAAGCAGTTTTACCAATTGACTTTTCGATGCCACATACTTTGTGTCGAGACGGTTCATCAGTTTGATGCCCGTCATCTCCTCCAAAGTAATGGGTTTCATCGCATTCAGAAGAGCTGTTATCTGACTGTCAACGTCCATCCTGCGGGCTTATACAGTCATGATTTCTTTATTCTTTGCCTCAAGCATTCCGTCAATCTGCTTGATGTACTTGTCGTGAATCTTCTGCACCTTATCTTCTGAGTCTTTCTCCACGTCCTCTGGCACACCGCTCTTTATCGATTTCTTCAGTTTTTCGATGGCGTCGCGACGTGCATTGCGCACACTAACCTTAGCACTTTCAGCTTCCTTCGAACACTGTTTTGTCAGTTCTTTACGACGTTCCTCTGTGAGTGGCGGAATACCCAGACGTATGATTTCACCGTTGTTTTCGGGCATAATTCCCACGTTCGAATCGATGATGGCCTTCTCGATCGGTTTGAACATATTCTTGTCCCATGGCTTGATGGCGATAGTACGTGCATCAGGGGTAGTGATGCTGCTCACATTGCTCAGCGGCATCATACTGCCATACGATTCCACTCTCACCTCATCGAGGATGTGTACATTTGCTCTGCCGGCACGGATGCGCGACAGGGTTTCTTCCAGATGCATCACAGCCATTTCCATCGACTCCTCAGCATCGTTGATATAAACTTTTACGTCTTCCATTGTATATTATATTACTTAAATATTTTCTTCAGTGTTTCAGGCAGTTCTGCTCTGTCCCAAATCTCTACTACAGGATATCCGCCACT
>DEJD01000013.1:0-3613 GCA_002353215.1 Prevotellaceae bacterium UBA2757 | reverse complement strand
CTCCAGTATCAGTCGGTCGGTATAAAACTCGCATGGAGTAAGGTTTCCTACGACTGCCAGAGTATTTATGTTCTCCATATCACCAGTCAGCTGCATCACCTTCGTGTCGGTGTATATCTTATACATCGTAGGCATTTCGAACAACTGTCCTGAGCCGTCCACCTTATCGGTCATGCCGCGGCGCTTCCATACTCCGGTGAACTTGTTAGGAGTCTTCACCTTCGCTTGTCCTTTTATCATGTCGAAGGCTCCCACGAGAGTCTCTGCCACTCCTTTCTTCGTGTATTCCTCGTTTATGAAAGCATCGTATGGGAACAGCGAACTGTTTGGCATGAAGTTATTATACCATCTGAGTGTGAACTTCTCCTTATAGCTATTGAAAATCTGAATACCCTTGCCGTCCTCGCCTACAGGCACATTACCAGTGTAGTTCAGCGGGTGCTTGTCTTGGTTAATCATTCTGAACGCAGTAACACCATCCTGATCGATATGCTCTATCTGCATAGAATACTCATCAGTCAGTAGCTTGTACTGATTGAATGGCGGAGTCTTCTCCGTCTTGTTGTCATATACAAACTTCTGCAACTTATAGAGACCTCGTGGGTTCTCCTGTTGCGCCGATACTGTGCTCATCGTTCCCCATAGGACTGCGAGCAAAAGGATTGTCTTTTTCATAGCTTAATAATTTAATTCATAATGCATAATGCATAATTGTCTGGAGTCAAGAGTCGCTAACCTCTAACCGCTAACCCATTTTTCAATTATCAATTATCAATTGTCAATTATCAATTAATAATACTGCATCCTTCGCATGGCTTCAGCTGCTTGAAGAAGTCATTGCCCTTGTCATCTACGAGGATGAAAGCAGGGAAGTCCTTCACTTCAATCTTCCAGATAGCCTCCATACCCAGTTCCGGATACTCAACGCACTCGATGCTCTTGATATTGTTCTGAGCAAGGATAGCAGCTGGTCCACCGATACTTCCCAGGTAGAAACCACCATGATCCTTACATGCATTAGTTACGTCAATCGAACGGTTACCCTTTGCCAACATGATGCGGCTGCCACCGTGGTCTTGGAACTCATATACATATGGATCCATACGTCCTGCAGTGGTTGGTCCCATCGAACCGCAAGCCATTCCTGCTGGAGTCTTGGCTGGTCCTGCATAATAGATTGGGTGCTCCTTCAGGTACTGAGGCATTTCCTCACCTGCATCCAAACGAGCCTTAATCTTTGCGTGAGCAATGTCGCGACCTACTATGATAGTTCCGTTCAGACTCAGACGAGTGCTTACCGGATATTTAGACAGAATCTTACATACCTCGTCCATTGGCTGGTTCAGGTCAATCTTCACAGCCTCGCCCTCACCTGCATTTCTGAGTTCCTCTGGGATGAGTTCGTATGGTTTGTCGTCCATCTTCTCAATCCATATACCGTCCTTATTGATTTTTGCCTTGATGTTGCGGTCTGCCGAACAAGACACGCCAAGACCTATCGGACAACTTGCTCCGTGGCGAGGCAGACGGACTACTCTCACATCGTGAGCCATATACTTACCGCCGAACTGAGCACCAAGACCAATCTTGTATGCCTCCTGCAACAGTTTCTTCTCCAGTTCGATGTCGCGGAAAGCGCGTCCTGTTTCGTCGCCCGAAGTAGGCAGAGAATCATAGTAGTGAGTAGAAGCCAGTTTCACTGTCAGCAGATTCTTCTCAGCTGAAGTGCCACCGATTACGAAAGCAATATGATATGGAGGACAGGCAGCAGTACCCAGACTCTTCATCTTCTCTACGAGGAAAGGAATCAGAGTACCCGGATTCTGGATTCTTGCCTTAGTTTCCTGATACAGGTAAGTCTTGTTGGCACTACCGCCACCCTTCGTAACCATCAGGAACTTATATTCCATACCTTCAGTAGCCTCAATATCTATCTGTGCAGGCAGGTTGCACTTGGTATTCACTTCATTGTACATATCCAGCGGAGCATTCTGTGAATAACGCAGATTCTCCTCAGTATAAGTCTTATATACACCCTTCGACAGAGCCTCCTCATCGCAGAAATTTGTCCACACCTGCTGTCCCTTCTCACCGTGGATGATAGCAGTACCTGTATCCTGGCACAGTGGCAACTGACCCTTTGCAGCCACTTCGGCATTTCTCAGGAATGTCAGAGCCACATACTTGTCATTAGCCGAAGCCTCTGGGTCGCGCAGAATCTTGGCAACCTGCAGATTGTGACTGCGGCGCAACAGGAAACTGACGTCTCTGAAAGCTGCATTAGCCATCTTTGTCAATGCCTCCGGAGTCACCTTCAGAATAGGTGTTCCTTCAAACTCACTCACGCTTACACCCTCCTTCGTAAGCAGGTAATACTCAGTATCGTCCTTTCCCAGCTGGAACATAGGAGCATACTTAAATTCTGGTGCCTTTGCCATAAAAATGTTTCGATTTAAAGTTATTGTGGTTGCGAAGTTACGAGTAAACTTGCGAAACACAAAAAAAATCTTTGAAAAAATAAAAGCCCTTCAGTCATTCTGATATTGTGTAGCGAAAATGAGAAACTGGTATTTTGATACTATTTTAGCACATAATGGTACGATTTCATCGCAATTTGCGTCTTTTTGTATATACCTTTGCACTTGAAAAATTACTTATCACACAAAAAATTACTTAATCTTTGTCCCATGACAATAAAAAGTGGATAATTTGGTAGTTTTAATTGAAAAGTGTAATATTGCACCTTGAAAATCAAATACCGAATGAACGAGATTAACTTTTTTGACCGAATGGGAATTCTCCTCTTCTGGGGAAGTGACAGTTCTTTTATAGATCAGCTGGCATATAGACTGACCAATCCACTGGTGTGGATGCCGCTTTTTCTGATGTTGTTTTACATCGTGCTGCACAATCATAGCAACAGGCGCGAACGACTGGTGTGCATAGCTGCTGTCTGCGTCGTTATGGCACTGTCGGCAGGTGTGTGCAACCTCATCGTAAAACCTCTTGTGTGCCGTGTTCGTCCGTGTAATGTGCCGGAACTGAGAGAAATGTTTCATGTCGTAAAGGGATATGCAGAGAACAACTACAGCTTCTTTTCCTCACATTCCGCTAATTACACAGCTTTGGCAACCTTCTTCATATTCCTTGTGTGCCATAGGATAATGTCAGCAGTGATGATATGCCTGGCACTGGTGAATATGTGGACTCGCCTCTATCTTGGTCAGCACTACCTGTCGGACATCTGTGTCGGAATGCTCTGGGGAATCGTTTCCGGATACATCGGTTGGCAAGTATATAAGAAATATTCACATCAGAACCGCCAGAAGACCGAATCTGCCCCCACAGGTTTCCTCCTCCAAGACATATACCTTGCAGCCATAGTTTTCATAGGAACAATACTATTCGTATGTGTTGTCTAAGGTCTCTAACCGCTAACCGATGAAAAATTAAGAATTAAAAATTAAAAGTTAAAAATTACTCTCGCCCCTAGACCCTAGACTCTCGACCTCTAACCATTAATTTTTCATTGTCAATGGGTCAGTTTTTGTATTTTCCTGATTTAGGTTGACTGTCTATGTTTCTTAACCCTTGGAAAAGTTGACTCGGTTAA
>DEJD01000093.1 GCA_002353215.1 Prevotellaceae bacterium UBA2757 | reverse complement strand
TGAACTTCATGATGCAGGATGCCTCAGCCAAGTTGCTTATTGCAGATGAAGAACTGCGAGATATCGTAGATGAATATCAGGGCGAGGTTCTTTTGACAAAGGATATCGAAAAACTTCCTGCTCTTACTGGGGAACAAAACTCTCAACTTTCAACTCTCAACTCTCAACTAAAGCCCGACAGTCTTTTCATACTGCTCTACACATCCGGTTCTACTGGTGTGCCAAAAGGCTGTCAGTTGGAACACGGCAACCTCGTTTGCTTCTGTAATTGGTATCAGCGTTATTACGACCTTAAACCAGAGCATAATGTAGCTGCATATGCCAGCTATGGTTTCGATGCATGCATGATGGACATGTATCCTGCACTGACCTGCGGTGCCTCCGTATATATAATTCCTGAGGAACTGCGTTTGGATCTCATAGCACTGAATGAATACTTCGAGCAGAACAACATCACCCATTCGTTCATGACAACTCAGGTGGGTTATCAGTTTGCGACAAGCATCGAAAACCACTCGCTAAAGCATCTCTCAACAGGTGGTGAGAAATTGGCTTCCTTGACTCCGCCAACGAACTATCAGTTCCATAACGCCTATGGACCTACCGAGTGTACCATCTTTGTGACAACCTATCCTATTGAAAAGAAGTTAAAAGAGATTCCTATTGGTAAGCCCATCGCCAATGTACATCTTTATATCGTTGATGCTCAAGGTTGTCGTATGCCTGTGGGTGCAGCAGGTGAGCTATGGATCAGTGGACCGCAGGTGGGGCGCGGCTATCTAAACCGTCCGGAGAAGAATGCCGAGGTGTTTATTGACAATCCGTTTGCGTCTGGCACATCTAAATATCCTCGCTGTTATCGCACGGGTGACATAGTGCGTTATCTACCCGACGGTAACATCCAGTTCGTAGGTCGTAAGGACGGACAGGTGAAGATTCGCGGTTTCCGTATTGAGTTAAAAGAAGTGGAGACCGTCATCCGCGAATTTCCAGGTATAAAGGATGCTACCGTGCAAGCATTCGACGAAGAAGGTGGCGGAAAGTTTATTGCTGCATACATCGTTGGTGATCAGGAGATAGATATTGAGGCACTGAACAACTTCATCCTCGACCAAAAGCCACCATACATGGTGCCTGCTGTAACGATGCAGATAGAGGCGATTCCTCTTAACCAGAATCAGAAGGTAAACAAGAAAGCTCTTCCGAAACCGGAGAAGAAGTCAGATGGAAGAAGTCAGACGGAAAAGTCTGCAGCTCCTCTCAATGTATTGGAACAGGATATTCATAGCATCATTGCTGAGATTATCAACACCAAAGATTTTGGCGTAACTACAATTTTAGGTTATGTGGGCCTAACATCAATCATGTCCATAAAACTCGCTATACAGATAAACAAGCGATTCGGCGTTTCTTTAGATTCTAAGGCTTTAGCAAAAACAGGTAGTGTGCAAAGCATCGAGAACGAGATACTAAAAGCATGGATGAGCGGAGGTGAAGTAGCAAAGCAGGAAACGACTCAGGTGAAGCATGCCGACATGAGTAACATTCCTTTGTCCTACGCACAGATGGGTGTTTATGTGGATTGCATGAAACAACCTACTTCAACGGTGTATAATATTCCAGCAGCTATACGTTTCCCCAAGGGAACTGATATACAGCTATTATGTAAATCAGTAGAAACTATTATTAAAGCCCACCCGCAATTCCACGTTCATTTCGACAGTCAGGGAGGTGACATCATACAAATTATTGATACCACTCAATCTATTGTCATTGCACAAAGCAAGTTAAGCGAAGCAGAAATAGAGAAATATATGGCTGATTTTGTCAAGCCGTTTAACCTGAGACAAGGACCTCTATACCGAATGGAGATTATTATAACCGAAGAAAATGTATATCTCTTGGCAGACGTGCATCACCTCATATTTGACGGTGCTTCGTTTGACCTGTTCTTGGATCAGTTGTGCGACTTGATGAACGGTAAGAAAATAGAGTCTGAGAGTTTCACCTACGCAGATTTCGTGGCTGCACAGAAAGATGCTGAGAACAGTGAGGAATACGCAGAAGCACGCAATTTCTTCCAAGAGCAATTGGGTAAGATAGAGGGTGTTACGGAAGTACCTGCAGACCTTACCAATCCTAAGGAGCAGGGTACAGTAAGTACTTTATACTCACCGCTGAACTTCGATGAAATCGATAATTTCTCTCGTCAACATAATATTTCGCCTGCACATCATATACTTGCTGCCACTTTCTATGCATTGTCACGCTTCACCAATAATGAGCAGTTGTGTATAACTACCATCAGTAACGGGCGTTCCGACCTACGCATCAGCAACACAGTTGGTATGTTTGTCAACACGTTGGCACTAAGTGCTTTCATTGAGGAACAAAGTGTGATGGACTTCATTAATGAGACCAGTAAGAACTTCGATGAGACATTACGCCACGAGAGTTATCCGTTCGCACGCATCGCCTCCGACTTCGATCTTTCCGCAGAGATAATGTTCGCTTACCAAATGGGCGTCTTAGAAGGCCATGAGTACAAGGGACAACCGGTGACCATGGAATTGTTTGAATCTGATATACCAAAGTTCCGTATCGCATTCTATATCCAGAACAACCCAGAAGGCAAGCCAAGCATCTGTCTGCAATACGACAACGGACGCTATAGCAAAGAACTCATGCAGAGTCTTGCACAGTCAATCAGCAATGCTGCAAATGCTTTCATGAGCAATCCTAATG
>DEJD01000071.1:27677-29883 GCA_002353215.1 Prevotellaceae bacterium UBA2757 | reverse complement strand
GTATAGTCCTTCACGATAGTAAGTTTTGAAAGATATACCTCTGTTGCCTGAGGAGCTGCATTTACATGAAGTTTTACATCGAACTGGAGACGACCGTTACCATTATAGAGGTAAAGTGTACAAGAGAGGTCTGTGTCTGTGTAAACCTTCTTGAAGAAGTTTGGCATCTGACCTACTTTTACATAGAAAGTAGATGGGATAGGCTCATGTGTTTCTGGGTCTTCACTAGCTGCTTCATAATAAAGACCTGCATACCAGCAAGTGCCGGCGTCGCCATAACCCTGTGGGGTGCCATCCGCATTCATCCAGAATTCGTTGTGGTTACCTGTATAGGTGTTTGTTTCACTGTCGGCTGTCTTCAGATATACATTATTGTTACCTTCGCCATTAATAAGAGCCTCCAGTGCAGCTTCGTCTGCAAGACCAAGTCCTGAAATAATGTCGGCAACAGGGAATGCCTGAGAACCGCTGAAATAGTTGTTTTCCGGGTCGCTTGTGATTTGTGCATCATAGGTTTGACCCCATGCAACTGAGCTTATGCAGGTAAGAGCCAACATAAGCAGAAATGTGTAAATTTTTCTCATACGCATTTAGTTTTTTGTTAGGTTAGTAATTATGTTAATTAAAAATGTGTCTTCTGCACGTATTATTCAGTATTGCAAAGATGAAAAAATAAGCAGAACAAACAATGTCCTGCTTATCGAAATTCTATAAACTTGTTTATAATGTAGCAAAAAATCTTGCTTTTTGCTATGTGGAGATTACATTAGGCTATCGAATTCGAAGTTTTTCTTCACTCTGTATGCTAAGCCTGTCATGCTTCCGAGCAGTTCTCCGTTTTGGTTCCGAATCTGCATGTCGCAGTAGGGCAGACGGTGGTGGTCGAAGGTCTCACGGCATTCAGCCGTGATATGGTCGCCCAGTTGGGCTGACTTCAGAAAGGTGACTGTGTTGGATATGCCCAGTGTCAGTGTGCCGTGACAGTTTGCCACTGCTGCAAAGGCAAGGTCGGCAAGGGTGTACATGACTCCGCCCTGGCATACTCCCGCTCCGTTCAGATGGCGCTCTTCGACGGTCAGTTCTGCTTTTGCATAACCTTCGCGAACCTCAGTAAGCTGTGCTCCGATGCTTTGTGCAAAGCGGTCGGTGGTGTTCAGCTTTTCAAGCAAGGTCATAGCTCTTCAACTTTTTCAGTTTTATGATTTCCTGTGTCTTCTCAGTGTCGTTGGTGCGCAGAATGAGAATACCTTTGTTTCCGACAAGGAAGGAGTACATATAACTGATGTTGATGCCTGCTTCAGCAAAGTATTGAATGGCAGAGGCAGCCTGTCCTGGAGTGTCGTCGAGCTCTATGGCGAATACATCGTTGGTGATGGCACTGATGCCGTTCTCCTTCAGCAATTTGTCTGCGAGTACTGGTTTGTCGCAGATGATACGATAGATGCCATATTTCACTGTGTCGCTAATTGATGAAGCGATAATCTGTATGTTTGCCTCTTTCAGAACGTTCAGCACTTTCAGTATGGTGCCTGATTTGTTCTCNNATGAATATTGATATTTGTTTGATAGTCATATTTTGTAACGGTTATAGGTTAACGGTTAAAGGTTAAAGAGTTTTCGTTTTCGTTTTCGTTATCGTTTTCGTACGAAGTTATTGATAAACTTTTCTCTTATCTACTACACGAACGGCTTTGCCTTCGCTGACTGGGAGCGTGCCCTTAGGAACGAGTTTTACGTGTGGAGTAAGCAGAATTTCGTCTTTCAGCGCACGTTTTACGTCTTTGTTCAGTTGCAGCAAGCGGCCATAGTCGTCTGTGAACATATCTTCGAGTTCCACTTCAACAGTCATGTTGTCGTTGTCTTCGTCGGTAGTAAGTGTGATGAGGTAGTTGTTTGCCAGTTCTGGGAATTGCATAAGTATCTTCTCTATCTGTATTGGGAAGATGTTTACTCCGCGGAGCACCATCATATCGTCGCTTCTGCCGCGCATACGGTCGAGACGGACATGGTTTCGTCCACATGGACAGGTGTGTCCCAGTACTCGTGTGAGGTCGCGAGTGCGATAGCGCAGCAGTGGCATTGCTTCACGACAGAGGGTGGTGAGAACCAATTCTCCGATTTCTCCTTCTTTTACTGGTTCCAATGTCTCTGGGTCAACAATTTCTACGATGTAGTAGTCTTCCCAGAAGTGGAGACCATTCTGCTC
>DEJD01000071.1:22097-27608 GCA_002353215.1 Prevotellaceae bacterium UBA2757 | reverse complement strand
TTTACACCCATCATGTTCTCAATTCTCTTTCGCTGTTCTTCGCTATGTGGTTCGGCACCGATAGCCAGCACTTTCAGTTTTGTGTCGCGACGAGGATCTACTCCCTGCTCCTGCATTACTTCGTATAGACGGGTTACGTAACTTGGTACGGCGTGAATGGCTGTTGTGCCGAAGTCTTTGATAAATTTAATCTGGCGCAGAGAGTTTCCTGCTGCAGCTGGAACTGTGAGCATTCCTAATTTCTCTGCTCCGTACTGGAAACCTAATCCGCCTGTGAACATACCGTACCCGGAGGAGTTCTGGAATACGTCGTCGGGACGCAGACCCACCATCCAGAGGTTGCGTGCTACTTGGTTTGCCCATTCGTCAAGGTCTTTCTGTGTGTGCAGGATTACTGTTGGGTTGCCTGTAGTTCCGGAGCTGGAGTGCAGACGAACACACTGGCGCAATGGCACACTGGCGATTCCAAACGGATAGGTGTCGCGCAGGTCCTGCTTGGTTGTGAATGGGATTTTGCGAATGTCGTCCAGGGTCTGGATGTCCTCTGGCTTCAGTCCACATTCTTCAAAACGTTTTTTGTAGAAAGGTGAATTCATACAGTGCTTAACTGTAGCTTGCAGACGCTCTAACTGAAGTTTCTTGATGTCTTCTTTCGATAGCGTCTCGAATTCGGGATGCAAGTAAGGTGATTTGTCGTCCATTGTTTTATATTTTTTAGTTTTCGTTTTCGTTATCGTTATCGTTAAGATTTTCGTTGCCTGACAGCTTCGTACATCAGGATGGCTGCACTTACGGAAACATTCAGGGAGTCGAGTTGTCCAAGCATGGGGATTCTGATGTGAGCATCTGCTGCCTGTCGCCATTTATCTGTAAGCCCCTTGTCTTCCGTACCCATCACTATGGCTGTAGCCCGTCGCATGTCGGTGTCGTAGTAGGCAGAGGAGTCCTGCAGTTGGGCTGTGAGTATCTGAATGCCTCTTTGTTTCAGGAATGCGATACATTCGTCAGTTGTGCATGCCACGAATTGTTTTGTGAAACATGCTCCGATGCTGCTACGGATTATATTGGGGTTGTACAAGTCGGTAAGCGGGTCGCACACTATCACTGCATCTACTCCTGCTGCATCGGCACTACGCAGTATGGCTCCTATGTTTCCAGGCTTTTCCACACTTTCCAGTACTACAATCAGTGGACTGTCCTGCAGTTTTAAGTCTGCCAGACTGGTCTGCTTTTCTTTTACTACTGCAATGAGACCTTCCGTGCTCCCTCTATAAGCAATTTTCTCATATACATTCTTGCTTACGCAGGTTATTTCATCTGAACTGTGAAGAGAGTGGGGAAGTTCGCCCATTTCCTGACAATAGTACAATTCTTTTATGCTGAATCCTGCTGCTGTACAATGTCCTATCTCGCGCATTCCCTCTACGACAAACAAGCCCTGACGGCGTCGTTCTGATGCCTTCTGCTGTAAAACTGCCAAGTTTTTTATTCTTGGGTTTTGAGTGCTTGTTATCTGTAGCGGTTCCATGGCGTTAGCACTTATACATCTTTCCGACAACTTTGTTGGCAAGCCATGTAGGCAGTAGTCTGTTGCCTAAACATTCCAGGTCTGAGAGTAAGTCGCTTGTGTAGAACAAACTCGGATTCTTCTTCATGCATGCTTTTACCACTTTCCTGGCAACTGTTTCTGATGTCATGCCGTGGTTTTCTTCCTGTTCCATCTGTTCGATAGCTGCCTGCATGTTAGGATATACATCACTGCCGGCAAGGTCTGTCTGGCGTGCAGCACCAAAGCCGGTGTTTACATTACCTGGCAACACACTGCTAATGGTTATCTTGTATTCTTTCAGTTCGTTTTTGAGTGCGAAGGCAAAAGAATTCAATGCAGCCTTCGTGGCAGAATACATTGCCTGGAATGGTATGCTGAATACAGCTGCCATACTGCTTACGAATACGATTCTGCCTCTTTCGCCATCGCCCATCTGCTGAGTGCGCATCAGCGGAAGGGCTGCCTGAACAAGTCGGATTGGACCATATACATTCACGTCGAACTGACGCTGCATTTCTTCTTCCTTCGTGAATTCTATCGAACCAGCCACACCCATACCGGCACAAAGTACCAATACGTCGATTCTGCCTTCTTTGTCTGATATCTGTTTGATGGCTGAATCGATGGATGTGCGGTCAGTAACGTCGCAAGCGATATGCAGAACGCCTTCCTGGGGTTTGTCTGAACGGCTCAGGTCGTAAACGGTATGTCCCTTGTCTGCCATCATTCGGGCAGTAGCACGACCTATACCAGACGAAGCGCCAGTTATGACAATAACTTTTTTCATTGGTGATTCTGTTTAAACAATTCGATGCGTTCTTTGAACAATGGTTCCAGTTCTTTGCTGAAGAACGAAGTGCAGATGCGAACGCCCTGCTCATTGCTGCCCATTGTGTCGAGTGGGAATACGGCTATGCCATAATACATTAGTTCGCGTGTCAGTTGCAGGTCGGTCATACCTGGGTACTGAACAGTGAAATAGAAACCGTCTGCAAGCGGAGCACCGAGGTCGTTGTCATAAACAAGATAGAAACCATTGGCGAGGAGTACGTCTTTCATGAACTTAGCTCGTCTGCCGTATTCGCGAACGTCGTTGAGGAAGTTGTATTTCCCGTCGCATGCAGCCTCCATAAGTGCTGCCATGGCGTGTTGTACGCTGTGGGTAGTTCCACTGGAGAGGGTGTACATAAGACGATTGCAGAAGAAATTACCATATTCTCCGACTCCGAAGTTCTTTTCCAAAGAAGGATAGACTCTGTGGTACAGTTTGTTGCTTATGCATGCCACACCAATACGTTGTCCTGCATAGGAGAATGCCTTCGAACCGGAAACAGCCAAGATGTAATTATCTGTGTAATGGGCAATGGTTGCCTGGTATGGTTCTTCGAACGGATGACTAAGGTCGCGACGGAAGTCCATAGCGAAGTATGCAAGGTCTTCCAACACTAAACAGTCGTATTTGTTTACCAACTCGGCAATGCCTTTCAGTTCCTCATCCTTGAAGCATACCCATGATGGGTTGTTAGGGTTTGAATAGACAATGCCGCATATCTTGTTTTGGGAAAGTATTTCATCCAGTTTCTTTATCAGTGCTTCACCTCTGTAGCCGTGAATGTCGAGACCGATGTGTTTCAGTCCTATTACATCGCACTGGGCGGTTTGCACAGGGAATCCTGGGTGGATGAAAAGAACTGTGTCTTTCTCCGGCATAGCATGGCGCCAAGCAGTGAATGTGGCAAATGTGCCCTGCATAGAACCTGTAGTAGGAATGCAACCCAGTGGGTCGATATCTACTCCGATAAAGGCTTTTGCAAAACGCGATGCTGCCTGTTTGATTCGTGGAATACCTCCGTTTGGAGGGTATATAGTTGCACAACCTTCTGCAAGTGCTTTCTTCTCTGCCTCGATAGCTATGTCTGATGGTTTCAGACCAGGAACACCCATTTCAAGGTGGATTACCTGTTGTCCTGTCTTTTCTTCCAATAATTTTGATAATGATTGTAAATCTCTGATTGTAGCTTGTGAAAAGTCGCCCAATCCCATCCCTTCGATGGCATTTGTTACCGTTTCGTAATTTAATGGAGTATTTTTCATACAAATATTTCTTTCTGCGTTATTTAATTTCCGCACAAAGGTACAATATAAAAATGAAAAGCGTACCTTTGCAGCGTCAAAAAAACGCATTATGAACGGAATATATACTATCCTGCTGCTTATTGGCAGCAATATTTTCATGACTCTCGCATGGTATGGTCACCTGAAACTCCAACAAATGCACCTGAGTGACAGTTGGCCTCTGATTGCAGTAATTGTGTTTTCATGGGGTATCGCCTTTTTCGAGTATTCACTTCAGGTTCCTGCCAATAAAATCGGTTTCATCGGTAATGGCGGACCTTTCTCTCTTGTTCAGTTGAAGGTAATTCAGGAGGTAGTGTCGCTTACTGTGTTCACCGCTATCGCTTCCTTTATGTTTCAAGGAGAAGAACTTCATTGGAATCACTTTGCAGCATTCGTCTGTCTCATTGCTGCTGTCTGGCTTGTGTTCTTGAAATAAGCAATACAAAATAAAAAAACCTTCTGTACAAGTGATGCGCAGAAGGTTTTTTATTTATTTTATTTCCAATCAGTAAGGAGTGTTCTCTTGTCGAGTACGTGTTTTGCCTTTCCTGTAGAACGTTCGATGTTTCCTGGTTCCTTGATGTGGATGTTTGGTTTGATACCCACCATGCTGACGATGCGGTCGTAGAGTGGTTTGATGAATGGCATCTGCTTAGCAGGATTTGGTGAGAAGTATTCAGCACGCAATTCTACATCGAGATCGAAAGTGTCTTCGTTGTTCTTGCGATCTACTGTAATGAAATACTGTGGAGTAAATACAGGGAACTCTGTCAGAGCAGTTTCTATCTGTGATGGGAATACGTTTACACCACGGATGATAAGCATATCATCACTTCTACCAAGAATCTTTCCAAGTCGTACAGTCGTACGTCCACATTCGCATGGTTCGTAGATGAGGTGTGTGAGGTCACGTGTACGATAGCGGAGAATTGGCATAGCTTCTTTGCACAGTGATGTGAATACCAACTCACCTTCTTCACCTGGTGCCACTGGTTCCAGTGTCTCAGGATTGATGATTTCAGGATAGAACATATCCTCAGCAACGTGTGTGCCGTTCTGGAACTGACATTCGCCACCCACACCAGGACCGCACATTTCTGTAAGTCCGTAGATGTCTATAGCTTTGATATGCAATTTCTTCTCCAGTTCACGACGAATACCCCAAGTCCAGGGCTCTGCTCCGAAGAAACCGACGCGCAACTTCAAATCCTCTGCTTTGACATCATGGCTCTTTTCTATAACCTCAGCCAAGTGTAAAGCATAGGATGGGGTACAGCAGAGAGCAGTTGTGCCAAAGTCCTTCATCAGCATAATCTGTTTTTCAGAGTTGCCGGCAGAAATAGGCAACTGAACAGCGCCTCGTGCGAGAACACCGTCGTGGGCACCTAATCCTCCTGTGAATAGTCCGTAGCCGTATGCTACTTGTACAATGTCGCCAGGACCTATGTCACCTACTGCCAAAACACGAGCTACACATTCCGCCCACATCTTCAGGTCGTTCTCTGTGTAAGTACCTACTACTGGTTTTCCTGTAGTACCGGAAGAAGCATGAATGCGTCGAATCTCACTCTGTGGAACTGCTTGCAGACCAAACGGATATTCGTCGCGCAAGTCGTGTTTGGTGGTGAAAGGCAACTTGTAAATATCGTCTATGCTGCGGATGTCTTCGGGTTTTACACCCATATGATCCATCTTTTTCTTGTAGAATGGAACATTCTCATAACATCTTTTGACCGTCTTGATAAGGCGCTCAGACTGTAGTTTGCGCATGGATTCTCTGTCCATGCACTCCATCTGGGGATTGTGAATCATAGTAGTTATTATATAATTTATGGTATTTATTT
>DEJD01000071.1:19319-22021 GCA_002353215.1 Prevotellaceae bacterium UBA2757 | reverse complement strand
GAGATGGCTTTGCGAAGTTGTTCTACTGTAAGAATCTCGATGAATGGGGCTGCCATGCCTAAAAGTACCATGTTGGCACCACGGGCATTTCCTGCATCCTTCGCTACATCTTCTATATTAAGTTGAACAACGGAAGGCATGCTCGATAGTTCTGCCATAAGTGCGGTTTCATCGGGATAATCAGGTATGTTTACAAACGGTTTGTTGCTAGTTACAATAGTGCCGGACTTTGCCAAATAGGGTAGGTAACGAAGCGATTCCATCGGTTCCATCGATATTACCACGTCTGCTCCGCCAAGCGAGATGAGGTCGGAGTAGATAGGATCGGTTGATAGACGAAGATTTGACTGTACATCGCCGCCTCGCTGACTCATTCCGTGAACTTCTGCCTGCTTGAGGTTAATTCCGGCTTCTGTTGCTGCTTCACCTATGATAGTTGCGATGGAGAGAATTCCTTGTCCGCCTACACCGCAAAGTATGATGTCTTTTTTCATTTGTTTGCCTCCTTTGCTTTCTTTGCCTCACGTGCGTGGCGTGCTGCTGTCTGGATGCACTCACGACGTGGGATGATTACGCTAACTCCGTTGTATTCAATCTCTTCTTTCAAGATGCGAGTAATCTCCGGCATGTTCTTTGGAAGTGGAACAACCACGCGAACGTGCTCTGGTTCAACACCTAAACCAAGACAGATAGCCTCGAATTTGTTTGTTCCTGCAGAGTCCTGACCTCCAGTCATACCTGTTGTGAGGTTGTCAGAGATAACTACCGTGATATTTGACTTGTCGTTTACTGCATCGAGCAAACCAGTCATGCCGCTATGTGTGAATGTGGAGTCTCCGATAATAGCTACAGCAGGGAAGAGACCTGCATCAGCTGCACCCTTTGCCATTGTGATGCTGGCACCCATATCTACACAAGAAGAAAGACTCTTGAATGGAGGCAGGGCACCGAGTGTGTAACAACCGATATCTCCAAATACACGATAATCAGGGTATTCAGCCAATACTGCGTTGAGAGCTGCATATACATCGCGGTGACCGCAACCCTGACAGAGCTGTGGCGGACGACCTGCGAGATTCTTTGCCGGGGCATATACAGCTCCAGTCTGCTGACCTAAAGCCTTTGCTACACAGTCTGGAGTGAGTTCGCCTGTGCGAGGCAGGTCGCCTGTAAGACGTCCCTTCACCTGATAACCTGCTCCAAGAAGACCCTTCAGACCTTCCTCGACTACTGGCTGACCGTCTTCTACTACAAGAATTGCATCGTTTTCTGCAGCCAAAGTCTTAATCTTGTCTTCTGGCAGAGGGTACTGACTAACCTTGAGGATATTTGCATTGTCGCCAACAGCTTCTTTTACATAGTTGTAACCGATACCGCAAGCAACGATACCCAAACGGTTCTTGCCACCGTGTTCTACCTTATTGTAACGTGAATTTTCACTTGCCTTTATGAATTCAGGTTGTTTGTTCAGAAGGTCAACATATTTTTTGCGTGCAATACCTGGAAGGAGTACCCACTGGTCAGTAGATGGATTGAGTTTGTTCTCTGCCTTCTGTTCTCCTACTTCTACGGCTGCACGGCTATGAGCCAGACGTGTAACGATACGCAGTACTACTGGAACCTTGAGTGCTTCAGAGAAATCGAAAGCGCTGCTAACCATATCGTAAGCCTCCTGCTGGTTGCTTGGTTCAAAGACCGGTACCAGTGCGAATTTGCCATAGAAACGGCTGTCCTGTTCGTTCTGGCTGCTATGCATAGAAGGGTCGTCAGCTGCCAATACTATAAGACCGCCATTAACACCTGTGATAGCACTGTTTACAAAAGCATCAGCACAAACATTCATGCCCACATGTTTCATACAAACTAATGCGCGTTTTCCTGCATACGACATNNGGCTGTGGCATCAGCCTGAATAAACTCCGTGATTTCTGTTGACGGAGTACCTGGATAAGCATATACACCGCTTAATCCAGCGTGAATGGCGCCCAAGGCAATAGCTTCGTCGCCTAAGAGTAATTTCTTCATCTTTATATCGATATTTCAACTAATTTCGCGAAAACACAAAATCGGCGCGAATTTACGAAAATCTTCCAAAACGTGCACTAATCAAGTCAATAATTCTTACTTTTCTCTTATTTCAGTGACTTTTTTCAAGTAGTTTTGTGCATTGTGTGACATTTTTGGTTTTTTTATTATTAATGTTTGAAATGAAAGTCGTACATTTGCACGCAAAATAAAAAAGGTATAAAGATGAAAAATCAATTACGTAGTTCCGTTTGCACTGATGGACGCCGAATGGCAGGTGCTAGAGCGTTGTGGGTTGCAAACGGTATGAAGCGTGAGCAGTTCGGTAAACCAATCATTGCCATTGTAAACTCGTTCACACAGTTCGTACCAGGACATACACATCTGCACGAGGCAGGTCAGATAGTTAAGGCTGAAATTGAACGACTCGGTTGCTATGCAGCTGAGTTTAATACTATTGCTATTGACGATGGTATCGCAATGGGACACGACGGTATGTTGTACAGTCTGCCTTCTCGTGATATCATAGCTGATTCTGTTGAGTATATGTGTAATGCTCACAAGGCAGATGCAATGGTTTGTATCTCAAATTGTGATAAGATTACTCCTGGTATGTTGATGGCTGCTATGCGTCTTAACATACCAGCTGTATTCGTAAGCGGCGGACCAATGGAAGC
>DEJD01000071.1:17347-19219 GCA_002353215.1 Prevotellaceae bacterium UBA2757 | reverse complement strand
GGATGCGGATGCTGCTCTGGTATGTTTACTGCAAACTCAATGAATAACCTGACTGAGGCTATTGGACTTAGTCTTCCTGGTAATGGTACTATTCTGGCTACACATGTAAATCGTGTAGAACTCATGAAGGCTGCTGCCCGTCAGATTGTGAAGAATGCATTTGCTTATTATGAAGATGGTGATGAAAGTGTGTTGCCTCGCAGCATCGCTACTCGTCAGTCTTTCCTCAATGCAATGACTCTCGATATAGCAATGGGTGCTTCTACAAATACTGTCCTGCACCTTTTGGCAGTTGCTCAGGAGGCTGGCGTAGATTTCACTATGAAGGATATTGATGCACTCTCACGCAAGACTCCATTCCTCGTAAAACTGGCTCCAAATAGCCAGAAGTACAGTGTTCAGGAGTTCGGTCGTGCAGGTGGTGTGTTAGGCTTGCTTGGCGAATTGAACAAGGGCGGACTCATTGATACAAGTCTGAAACGTGTGAATGGTGCTACTATCGCTGAGGATATAGAGAAATACAGCATTCTTAAGGCAGATGTCGATCCGGAAGCAAAACGCATTTATTCAAGTGCTCCTGCAGGTAAGTTCTGTAACCAGCTCGGTGCACAGAATACCAACTACGAAACACTCGATACAGATCGCGAGAAGGGTTGTATCCGTGATATAGAACATGCATACACTAAGGACGGCGGTATGGCTATTCTATTCGGAAATATCGCTCAGGACGGCTGTGTAGTTAAGACAGCCGGCGTCGATGAGAGTATATGGAAATTCTCTGGTCCTGCTGTGGTATTCGACAGTCAGGAAGATGCTTGCGAAGGAATCCTGGGAGGTAAAGTAAAGAAGGGTGATGTAGTTGTTATTACTCACGAAGGACCAAAGGGCGGTCCTGGTATGCAAGAAATGCTTTATCCTACATCATATATTAAGAGTATGCATATGGGTAAGGAATGTGCACTGATTACCGACGGACGTTTTTCTGGAGGAACTTCAGGACTTTCTATCGGACATATCTCTCCTGAAGCAGCCAATGGCGGTAATATCGGAAAGATAGTAGATGGCGATATTATTGAAATCGACATACCTAATAGAAGCATAAATGTGCGCTTGTCTGACGAAGAACTCGCAGCGCGCCCACAACAGCCACTGAAGCGTAATCGTGTAGTATCGAAGGCGCTCAGAGCATATGCCCAGAGTGTATCGAGTGCAGATAAAGGTGGAGTAAGAATTATTGACTGATATGGAAAAAATAACAGGTGCAGAGGCTATGATGCGCGCCCTTGAAAACGAGGGTGTAGATATATTGTTCGGCTATCCTGGCGGATCTATAATGCCGACTTATGATGCATTGTACGACCATAAGAAAACACTGAATCATATTTTAGTTCGTCACGAACAGGGTGCTGTGCATGCTGCACAGGGTTATGCCCGTGTAAGTGGAAAGGTAGGATGCGCAATCGTTACGAGTGGTCCTGGTGCAACCAATACTATTACAGGTATTGCTGACGCTATGATTGACTCCACTCCGATGGTTGTCATCGCTGGACAGGTAGGAGTTGCAATGCTTGGAACAGACGCATTCCAGGAAGTGGATGTAGTAGGTGTTACTTCACCTATCAGCAAGTGGAGCTACCAGATTCGTCGTGCTGAGGATATAGCATGGGCTGTAGCTCGCGCTTTCTACATAGCTAGGAGTGGACGCCCAGGTCCTGTGGTTCTCGACTTTGCCAAGAACGCTCAGACCGCTATGGTGGAATATGAACCTGCAAAGGCTGATTTCATACGTTCCTACGACCCGGATCCGGATTTGGACGAGGAAGAAATACGTGAAGCAGCAAAGATGATAAACGAGAGCGTAAAACCTTTCGT
>DEJD01000071.1:2990-17223 GCA_002353215.1 Prevotellaceae bacterium UBA2757 | reverse complement strand
GGTATGCATGGAAATCTTGGTCCTAATGTGATGACCAACAAATGCGACCTGCTCATCGCTGTAGGTATGCGTTTCGACGATCGTGTTACAGGTAATCTTGCTACTTATGCAAAACAGGCAAAGATAATACATTTCGATATAGACCGTTCTGAGTTCAATAAGAACGTAAAGGTAAACCTCTCTGTACATGGTGACTGTAAGAAGTCTCTCGCAGCAGTAACCAAATTGCTCGACAAGGCTACTCACACATCCTGGATTGAAGGATTTAAACCATATGAGGAGAAGGAATACCAGAAGGTAATTGATAAGGCTCTCCATCCTACTGAGGGACCTTTGCTGATGGGCGAAGTAGTACGTAAAGTCAGCGAGGCTACCAATAATGCTGGCATTATGGTTACCGATGTGGGTCAGAACCAACTCTTCGCTTGTCGTTACTTTAAGTTTACGAAGGCACGTTCTGTAGTCACATCAGGCGGACTTGGTACTATGGGCTTTGGTATTCCTGCAGCCATAGGTGCTACCTTTGGAGCTCCTGATCGCACTGTCTGTCTTTTCGTAGGTGACGGCGGTCTTCAGATGACTATTCAGGAGTTTGGCACCATCATGGAACAGGGAGCTCCTGTGAAGATGATACTTCTCAACAACAACTTCTTAGGAAATGTGCGCCAGTGGCAGGAGATGTTCTTCTCACACCGCTATTCATTCACTCCGATGCTCAATCCTAACTACGAACTCATCGCAAAGGGTTATGGCATACCAGCCAAGACAGTAGTGGAACGTAGCGAACTGGACGCAGCCATCAAGGAGATGCTTGCAACTCCAGGTCCGTACCTCCTGCAATGTGCCATTAAGGAAGAAGACAATGTGATGCCGATGGTACCTCCAGGTGCAAATATCGACGAAATGATTCTGGAATATAAATCTAAATAGGATTCATCATTTATAATATATAATGTAAAATGGCTTTTGGTGGTCAGTGTGGCGAATGTACAGAATGCGGCAAATGCGAAAGGCTGCTGAACGGTCAGACAAACGATGATTCTATAAAGAAGGAAGAAAAGAAAATGGAACAAGACAACAGCGTAAGGCTCTACACATTTATTATATATAGTGAGAACGTGCCAGGACTTCTGAGTCAGATTACTGCCGTTTACACTCGAAGACAGGTAAACATCGAGTCGCTCAATGTATGTGCGTCGAGCACTCCTGGCGCACATAAGTACACTATTACAGCTTACTGTACTCGTACAATGGCAGAGATGCTTACGAAGCAGATAGAAAAGAAAATCGATGTGCTGCAGGCAAATGTGTTTACAGATGATGACATCTTCATCAATGAAACATGTCTGCTGAAAATCAGTACTCCTATAATGCTTGAGAATAAGAACGTATGTCGTATGGTACGTTTACATCAGGCTCATATTGTTGAGGTAAACTCTATCTACGCAACAATTGAGAAGACAGGCATTACATCCGACATCCTTTCGCTATATGACTCATTGAAGACTCTCGGTTGTGTGCTGCAGTTTGTTCGTTCTGGACGAATCTGTATAACCAAGGACTACACAGAACATCTGGATGAGTACCTTGCCGACAGAGAGAAAAAGCGTAATGCAAAATGACGCCGTCTCTAGATTATGTAATAACGAAATAACATTAATAATAATCCTTTTTAAAAAACAAAACAAATGGCAAAAATGAATTTTGGCGGTGTTATCGAAGAAGTGATAACACGCGAAGAGTTTCCACTTGAGAAAGCTCGTGAAGTATTGAAGAATGAAACAATCGCAGTAATCGGTTATGGTGTACAGGGTCCTGGTCAGGCTTGTAACCTCCGTGACAATGGTTTCAACGTAATCGTTGGTCAGCGTCAGGGTAAGACATTCGAGAAGGCAAAGGCTGACGGATGGGTACCAGGTGAGACTCTTTTCTCAATCGAGGAAGCTGCTGAGAAGGGTACAATCGTAATGTGTCTGCTTTCTGATGCAGCAGTTATGTCTGTATGGCCAACTCTTCAGAAGTATCTTACTCCAGGTAAGGCACTCTACTTCTCTCATGGTTTCGCTATCACTTGGAACGATCGCACTGGTTGCGTTCCTTCAAAGGATATCGACGTTATCATGGTAGCTCCAAAGGGTAGTGGTACATCACTCCGTACTATGTTCCTCGAGGGTCGTGGTCTGAACTCTTCTTATGCAGTATATAACGATGCAACTGGTCGTGCTCTCGAGCGTACACTTGCTCTTGGTATCGGAATCGGTTCTGGTTATATGTTCGAAACTACATTCCAGCGTGAGGCTACTTCAGACCTTACAGGTGAACGTGGTTCACTCATGGGTGCTATCCAGGGTCTTCTCCTCGCTCAGTACGAAGTACTCCGTGAGAATGGTCACACTCCATCTGAGGCATTCAACGAGACAGTTGAAGAGCTCACTCAGTCACTCATGCCTCTGTTCGCAGCTAAGGGTATGGACTGGATGTATGCAAACTGTTCTACTACAGCTCAGCGTGGTGCTCTCGACTGGTATCCTCGTTTCCACGATGCCATCAAGCCAGTTGTTCAACAGCTTTACGAATCTGTAAAGTGCGGTAACGAGGCTCAGATTTCTATCGATGCAAACTCTAAGCCAGACTACCGCGTAGGTCTTGAAAAAGAACTTGCAGCTCTTCACAATTCAGAGATGTGGCGCACAGCTGAGGTAGTTCGTCAGCTTCGTCCTGAAAACAACTAATCAGTTATAATCCGGTTCCAGAAAGTTTATGCTTGCATAACTTTTCTGGAACTTATTGTTTAACCATTTAATAAATTCAAAGTATTATGAAAAAGTATTTAGCAGAATTGGTTGGTACATTCGTACTCACTCTTCTTGGTTGCGGTGCTGCCGTATCTCTTGGTTGTGCTGAATCAAACACAGCTGCAGTAGTAGGTACAGCTATCGCTTTCGGTCTTTCTGTTGTAGCTATGGCTTACACTATCGGTGGCATTTCAGGATGTCACATCAACCCAGCCATTACACTTGGCTGTCTTATCTCAAAGCGTATCAGCGCTAAGGATGCATGTGGTTACTGGATTTCTCAGTTCATCGGTGGTATCCTCGCTGGTGCTCTCCTCGTTTACATGTACGGTGCTGGGTCTGGTCTTGGTGCTAACGGTATTGCAGGTTGCAATAACGACGCAATTTTCGCTTGTGTCATCGAAGCAGTACTCACTGCTCTCTTCGTTCTCGTAGTTCTTGGTTCTACAGACGCAAAGAAGGGTGCTGGCAACTTCGCAGGTCTTGCAATCGGTCTGTCACTCATCCTCATTCACCTCGTAGGCATTCACTTCACAGGTACTTCTGTTAACCCTGCACGTTCACTTGGTCCTGCTCTCTTTGCTTGTGGCGATGCTCTTGCAAACGTATGGGTGTTCATCGTTGGTCCATTCGTAGGTGCTATCATTGCAGCATGCTGCTGGAAGATTGTTGGTGAAGAATAAAAAACATAAATAAACTGTTTTTATTCATAGCATTTAATAATAAAGGCTTGACACGCAAATGTCAAGCCTTTGTTGTTTTTTTATCTCGTATTCTCACCGTGCTGGAATTCTTTTGGACTAACTCCTACGAACGATTTGAAATTTCTGTAGAACGAGGCTGTGCTTGTAAATCCTGACTTTTCTGCTATCTCGTTCAGTGGTAGATTTGCTTGTCTTAATAGCAGTGTCTTTGCGTATTCTATTCTCAGCTTATTTATATAATCATTGAACGAGATGCCCATTTCCTTGTTTATGGCATTGTAAACATAGTTTCGGTTCGACTGTACATAACGGACTACATCCTGAAGTTTCAGGTTCGGTTGCAAATAGATTTTCTCTTCTTCCATCAACTTTTCTATTCGCAGTCTAAGCTCCGATGGTTGGGCGTTTCCATCGATGAAATCGTCAATTTGCTTATTGTCATTTGTTATGTCTTCAATAGAGAAGGTGTATGTTAAACATACGTAACCGATAGAAAATAATAAGACAGAAAAGATGACAGATGGGATAGATATAAGTAATAGAGAGTCAGCAAAACGGTAGCGACCTATAATATTTACTACGAACGAAGCTATAGAAGTGATTACAAATAATATGAGTAAATAATGCATTGATGCAGGCACTATTTTGTTTTCTATATCTGAATAGGTGTTTTTTACGTATTTATTGAATTTGTTTATCTTCTCATAACCTAAGTATAGGGCAGGGATTATCTGTATAGCGAAAACAACCTTGCAGGCACTGTGTATGCGTGCTTGTGCTTTAGCAAGGGTACTTAGATTTTCATATTGATTGTGGTATAAATAGTTGTCGATAAAAAGTCTGATGTCGCTCTCCGACATAATTATATATGTTGTTCCAACTGCGATGCAGCCAAGTATTGTGGGCAGTAGGATGACCAGCTGGTGAGTTGAAGATGTTTCTTTTTGAGTCAGTTTGCAAATGTACAGATACCAAAGTGGATAGACAGCCAGATTGCATGTGGCATATAGCCAGTCAGTAATTGGCAGTAGGGAAGTGGTGTGGCTGAAGAAAACTCCATGACCGAAGTATAGGGTAGTTGCAGCAATGAAAAATACGAATAAAGCCCGACGGTTCTTTGAGCGTTTATTCTTAAATGCCTCGATGCCTGTTAAAAATGAGTAAAAAAGACATACGAAGAATGGTGTTGATATTGCATATAGTTCATTCATATTGCTGCATTTCCTCGATGGAATCGATATGTATTTATTGTGATTTTATATTTTTTATCAGTCTCTGTGCAAAAGTAAGAAATTTTTGCAAATGCATTTGATTAAATTCTCAAAAGTCTTTGCTCCTGCTGCTTTTACATATCTGTTTCTGTAATTATGATAATTTTTTACATTTTTTGAGAATGTATTTCTGCAAATATGAAATACTTTTCTGCGATTATAAACCAATTGTATCGTGCTCATGAACTACTTTTGCGATGCAAAAACATTTGTTTAACATTATTAACTTATAACCTTTAATTTTATAGCGTTATGAAGAAACTTAATTTCTGGCTTCTTGCAAGCCTTTTCGTAGGTGCACTTGCTTTCACAGCATGTAGCAGTAGTAACGATGATGGTGGAAATCCAGGCGGTGGAGGCGGCGAAGGCGGCTTTACTCCAACTCCAATTCAGCCATCAACAATGAAAATGGCTAAACTCTCGGGATTTGTCACTAATGATTATGGCACTCCTATTAGTGGCGTAAAGGTTACTTCTGGCAATGAAGTAGCTTACACAAATGCTAATGGTGCTTTCTCACTCAATTCTGTTAATGTCGTAGATAAACGTGCAGTTGTTCGTTTCAGCAGTGAAAACTATGCTGATGTAGTTCGTTCTGTAGAATTTAAAGAAGGTGATGTATGGGATATACAGTTGGCTTCTGAAGCCAATAACTCCTTTGACCCATCTGTAGAAAGGACAATTGATGCAGACTGGAGTTCTAATAGTGCAAAAATTACTATTCCTGCAAACTCACTTGTTGATGGAAATGGTAATGTAGCTACTGGAACAGTGTATTCAAAAACAACCTATTTGAATCCAACTGATGAGGGTTTCTCTGATCAGATGCCTGGTGGTGACCTTGCTGCTGTTCGCACAGACCAATCAGCTGCCCAGCTTATCAGCTACGGTATGGTGAGCATTAACATTGTTGATGATAATGGTAAAGAACTTCAGTTGAAGGAAGGTTCTGAAGCTACTCTCAGATTCCCTGCTCCAGAAGGCATGGAAGCACATGCTACAATTCCGCTTTGGTATTTCGACGAGGAGAAAGGTCTTTGGATTGAAGAAGGTGTTGCTACCAAGCAGGCTGACGGTTCTTATGAAGGTACTATCAAGCACTTCTCTTGGCACAACCTCGACTATCCTGAATCACGTGCTACAGTTGCTGTCGAAGTAGTTGACCAGGCAGGCAAGGCAGTTCCATTCCAGAAGGTTATCGTAGGTCAGACATATCGCGTTACAGACGTTAATGGTAAATTCTCTACTTTTGTTCCTACAAATACTGACTTCGTAGTTACAGTTAAGTCAGCTGACTATGCAAACTACTCTCCTGAAGTAAAATCTGAGAATATAAATATTTCTCAGGCTGGTTTCGAGCGTAAGATTAAGCTCACTTTGCCTACAGTTTCTAACCTCAGTGGTGCTATCACAAATAGTGGTAGAGGTGTTCTTGCAAGTGTAAGTCTCTCTTATGCTGGTGAAGTAACTAAGTCTGTTATGACTGATATCGATGGCAAATACTATATGAAACTTCCATTTAACTACAAGGGTGCTGCAACTATCAACATTGTTACATCTGACGGAACTGTATATCGCAGAAATATTGTTCTTGATGGAACTGACAGAGCGGAAAACTTCGACGTTAATCCAGGTTCTACAGAAACCGGTACTGTTACTTTCACCGGTTCTAATATCGACCTTGTTGTTCCAATGGCTATAACAGATGTTCCGGCATTTGCTTTCGGAGGTGTTGTTATCATGGGCGATTTCTGGACATGTCTGGAAGACTATTCATCTGAAAGTACTACTCACGTTTACTTCAGTAATGACTACTTCTCTTGGAGTATGTCTTCAGAAAATAAATGGGTTAACATTAGCACAAAGAATGCTGCACTTAGCATGGAAGTTGAAGGTCAGAAAGCTAAGATTACTGTAAATAGCGATGCAAGTTATAGCAGTCAAGGTTCAGGAAGCGGAGAACAGGGTGAAGGTAGGATTTCCGGTACATTCAAGTATTCTATCCTTGCTAACCTTGTTGAAGGTGCATCTAATATCCCAGCTTGGGTTCCACAAGTTTCTGGCAAGACTCCTGCATACTCTTACTCAGTTACAAACAGCTCTAAGCTTGGTGATGGCTGGATTTTGTTCTATAACAGCAATGAGACACTCGATCAGTACATGGCTCTCGTAAATGCAGCTAAGGCTAACTTCGGTGATCCATATTATGTAGATGATGAGCCTGAAAATACTTGGTCAAAGAGCTATGTATTCATTAAGGGCACTCAGGTATTGCAGCTTCTTTACTCAGGCTCTGAGCCATATGAAGGATGGAAGCCAGATCCAATGTCTGTCCTTGGCGGTCACCACGGATGGAGCGAAGTGCCTATCACAATTCGTGCTTACTCTAACGTAACAGTACCATTCGACGATGTTGTCGTTGGTCACAAGAGATAATCAATCCTAGAAAAATAAATGGGAAAAAACTCCCCTTAATGGGGCGCCCTGAAAGCCTCGTGCTTTCGGGGCTTTTTTATGCAGTTGAAATCATTGGGAAAAATATTTTTCATTATTCTGAATTCTTTCAAAAAAATCTCCTAACTTCGCAGGGTAAAACTGAATACATATGACTCCACAAGAAGAGATACTCCAACTGCGACGCGAACTTGAGCAACACAACTATAATTATTATGTGTTGAACAAACCGACTATCAGCGACTATGACTTCGACCAGATGATGCACAAACTGCAGGATCTCGAACTCTTCTATCCGCAGTATGCCGACCCTAATTCTCCTACACAACGTGTGGGAAGCGACCTCAACCAGTCGTTTCGCAGTGTGCCTCACAAATATCCTATGCTCTCCCTCGCCAACACATACAACGAGGCAGACATACGCGACTTCTACGAACGAGTGCGTAGTGGACTCGAAGGCGAGGACTTCGAAATCTGTGCCGAGATGAAATACGACGGACTGAGTATCTCCCTTACCTATGTGGATGGACAACTCACCCAGGCTGTTACACGTGGTGACGGAGTTCGCGGTGACGATGTAACAGCCAATGTGCGCATGATTCGTTCCATTCCTCTCCGACTGAAGGAAGGCAGCGGCTATCCCCATGAATTCGAAATTCGAGGCGAAATACTTATGCCTTGGACCTCGTTCGAGGCACTCAATGCCCAACGTGCCAAGGCTGGCGAAGACCTCTTTGCCAATCCTCGTAATGCAGCCAGCGGAACTCTCAAGTCACAGAAGAGTCGTGTTGTTGCAGAACGCGGACTCGATGCCTACCTCTATTATCTTTTAGGCGATGAAATCCCTTCTGATGGCGGTCACTATGAAAACCTCCAGATGGCAGCAGGGTGGGGATTTAAGATCAGTCAGGGCATGAAGAAATGCAAGACTGTTCAGGAAGTGCTCGATTTTATCGACTATTGGGACACAGAACGCAAGAATCTCCCTGTGGCTACCGATGGCATCGTGCTTAAGGTTAATTCCCTTCGTCAGCAGCGCCATTTGGGTTATACGGCAAAATCCCCCCGTTGGGCTATAGCATATAAATTCAAGGCAGAACGTGAATGTACCCGCCTCAACGAAGTAACCTATCAGGTAGGACGAACAGGAGCCATCACCCCTGTAGCAAATATGGATCCTGTGCAGTTGGCAGGAACCGTCGTCAAACGTGCTTCGCTCCATAATGCAGACATCATTCAGCAACTCGACCTCCACATCGGGGATATGGTTTATGTGGAAAAAGGTGGCGAAATCATTCCCAAAGTAGTTGGAGTGGATAAATCGAAACGTACAGCCGACATGCAACCGGTTCGCTTCATCACTCATTGCCCTGAATGCGGCACACCTCTTATTCGTGTTGAGGGTGAGGCTGCTCACTACTGTCCTAACGACTCCACCTGCCCGCCACAGATAAAAGGACGCATCGAACACTTCATCTCCCGTAAAGCCATGAACATCGATTCACTTGGTCCTGAAACAGTTGATGACTATTGGCAGCGCGGACTCATCCACGACATAGCCGACCTCTACACCCTTACCGTTGCTGATATCTGTGGTAATAACCGCGGTAGAATCAAATCTGCTCAGAAAGTGGTAGATAGCATAAAGGCATCGCTCCAGGTGCCTTTCGAACGTGTAGTCTTTGCACTCGGCATCCGTTTTGTGGGTGAGACTACAGCAAAACTCCTTGCCCGTTCCTTCAAGACTATGGAAGCACTCGAGAACGCAACCCTCGAACAGTTGCTCGCAGTCGATGGAGTGGGGCAGGTGATAGCAGAAAGCATTATTCATTACTTCCACGATGAACGCTGTCTTGCCATCCTCGAACGCCTTCGTCAGGCAGGACTGCAGATGTCGCTCTCCGAAGAGACCCTTGCAGGACAGACCGACATACTCAGCGGACAGTCAATCGTAATCTCAGGCGTCTTCGCCCAACATTCTCGCGATGAGTACAAAGCCATCATCGAGCAGAATGGCGGCAAGAATGTCGGTTCCATCTCAAAAAACACCTCATTCATTCTTGCTGGTGAGAACATGGGACCGGCAAAACTTGAGAAAGCCCAGAAACTTGGTGTACGTATTGTAAATGAAGAGGAATTTCTGAAGATGATTTTTCCAATTCAATGAAAAGTCTTACCTTTGCAGTCGAAATTAAAAAGCATAAATGGCACACAATAAATTCAAAGGACTGGGCGTAGCACTTGTCACCCCATTTACCTCAACTGGCGAGGTTGACTATACTTCTTTACGCCGGCTCCTTGATTATCAGCTCTCCAATGGAACAGACTTCCTCTGCGTGTTGGGTACTACAGCAGAAACTCCAACACTGACAGAAGAAGAGAAACAGAACATCATCAATCTTTGTCGCGACAAGGTGCAGGGACGCATTCCTATCCTCTTGGGTATGGGTGGCAATAACACCGCTGCTATCGTCAGCCAGTTGGCTAAAGCCGACCTGCATGGCATCGATGGCATCCTCAGCGTTTGTCCTTACTACAACAAACCGTCGCAGGAGGGTCTCTACCAGCATTTCCGCACTATCGCAACCAACAGTCCTGTGCCTGTAGTATTATATAATGTGCCTGGTCGTACTGGTGTCAACATGACAGCTGAAACCACCCTTCGTCTGGCTCGCGACTGTGAAAACATAGTAGCTGTCAAGGAAGCAAGTGGCAACTTCGGACAGATTGACGACATCATCAAGAATAAACCAAAAGACTTCGATGTCATCTCTGGTGACGATGGCATCACCTTCCCGCTCATCACCCTTGGTGCAGCAGGAGTCATCTCCGTTATTGGTAATGCCCTGCCCAAGGAATTCAGTCGTATGGTTCGTCTTGCCCTGGCAGGCGACTACTCCAACGCACTGACTATACATCATAAGTTTGCAGAACTCTTCAAACTTCTCTTTGTCGATGGTAACCCGGCCGG
The DNA here is from genome assembly GCA_002353215.1 of Prevotellaceae bacterium UBA2757. The sequence goes on along the minus strand of DEJD01000071.1, from coordinate 7,028 downwards.
AGTGAAGGCAATGCTCAGCAGCATGGGATTGCTCGAGAACGAACTCCGTCTGCCACTCGTGCCTTCACGCATCTCTACGATGGAACGTATCAGCGCAATCGTGAAGGAATTGAACATCAAGTGCTAATGAAACTCATAGCAGATAGCGGTTCTACAAAGACATCCTGGTGTCTCTTGGCTGACGACGGCAGTCAGCAGCTGTTTTCTACCCAGGGTATCAATCCGTTCCAACAGACAGAATCAGAAATTTGTGATGTACTTCAGGACGAACTGCTTCCTCAGCTTCCTCCTCAGGGGTTTGTTGGCAGTACTCTCGAAATATATTTCTATGGTGCCGGTTGCACTCCCGAAGCCTCTCCAAAGGTAGCTTCAGCTTTGCGTACTGTTATCAGTGCCGATGCTCAGGTTGAGGTGCAGAGCGATATGTTGGGTGCAGCTCGCGGACTTTGTGGACTTAAGCCCGGCATTGTAGCCATCCTCGGCACAGGTTCCAACTCCTGTTATTACGATGGTGAACGCATCGTTAAAAACGTTTCGCCACTCGGATTTATCCTTGGCGATGAGGGTAGTGGAGCCTATATCGGAAAACGGCTCGTTGGCGACATCCTGAAACAGCAGTTGCCTGCCGACATATGTGCATTCTTCTTTCAGGAGACCGGACTCACAGCTCCCGTTATCATTCAGCGCACCTATCGCGAATCCTTCCCAAATCGTTTTCTTGCCAGCCTGTCGCCATTCTGTGCCCGTCATCGTGATAACGATGCCGTGCGTGCCCTTCTTATCGACTGTTTCCGTCAGTTCTTCCTGCGCAACATCTCAGCCTACGAAGGTTCTACAGTTCACTTCGTTGGTTCTGTAGGTTACTACTACCAGCCGGAGATTAAGGCGGCAGCCTCTTCACTCGGCTACACCGTCGGAAACGTTCTCCAGGAACCGCTTTCAGGTCTTATTGCCTACCATTCTTAAAAAAAATAAGTATAAAATTTGGCAAATAGATTGAAAAAATGTTACTTTGCACAGCAAATGCAAGGTAAAAAGATTCCTTTGCTTTAGAGTTTATGTAATTTGTCAATAGAGTTTGCAGAAAATTCTATCTAACATTTATTTTTTTCTATTATGAGTAAAGCAGACAATCATTTAGTAATTATGGCGGGTGGCGTTGGCAGCCGCTTCTGGCCTATGAGTACCCCTGAGTGTCCAAAACAGTTTATCGACGTATTCGGTACAGGTCGCACCTTTATTCAAATGACCGTCGATCGCTTCAAAGGGGTAGTACCCCCAGAGAATATCTGGGTGGTTACAAGTGCGAAGTATGCTGATATCGTCAAGAATCAGCTTCCTGACATTCCCTTTTCTAACATTCTGCTCGAACCGTGCCGTCGCAATACGGCTCCTTGCATCGCCTATGTCAGTTGGCGCATCAAGGCAAAAAATCCTAAGGCAAATATCGTCGTAGCTCCAAGCGACCACCTCGTAACCGACGTAGTTGAATTCCAGCGCGTCATCAACTCTGCCCTGCAGTTCGTGTCTGAGACCGACAGTATCGTCACTCTTGGCATGAAACCGACTCGTCCCGAGACTGGTTATGGTTACATCGAAGCTACCCAGCAGGAACCCTCCCTTCGCAATAAGGAGATATTCCGTGTTGAGTCGTTCAAAGAAAAACCAGACCTCGCTACAGCAAAGGAATACATCAAGAACAAGGCATTCTATTGGAACTCCGGCATCTTCGTGTGGAATGTGCGAACCATCATCAATGCTCTGCGCATCTATCTGCCTGATGTCAACGACATCTTCGAAAATCTCCTTTCTGTCTATGGCACAGCTAAGGAACAGGAAATCATCGATAAGGAATTCCCTAAATGTGAAAACATATCCATCGACTATGCCGTTCTGGAGAAGGCAGACGAAATATTCGTGTTCCCTGCCGACTTCGGTTGGAGCGATGTAGGCACCTGGGGTTCCCTTCACACCCTTGCTGAGGCAGATGCCAAAGGCAACAACGTCATCGGTCAGGATGTACGACTCTACGAAACCAAGAACTGCGTCATCCACGCCCCACAGGAACGTCGTGTAGTGGTTCAGGGACTCGACGGTTATATCGTAGCAGAGAAAGACAATACCCTTCTTATCTGCAAACTGGCTGAAGAACAGCGAATCAAAGAATTCTCTGCAGAATAAAGCCCCCCTCTAACTTCCCCTGTTAGGGAGAGAATTAAGATATAAAATAATCCCCTTAAGCGATATGCCTAAGGGGATTTTTATTTTGTTTTCCAAAGTCCTTCCTAAACAGGGAGGATTTAGGAGGGTCTTCTTCTTATTCAGCTACAGGAACAACAGAAACTGTAGAGCGGTTCTGGCGACCCTTCTTGAATACTACTGTACCATCTACGAGAGCGTACAGAGTGTCGTCCTTACCGATACCTACATTCTTGCCAGGGTTGTGCTTAGTGCCACGCTGACGAACGATGATGTTACCAGCCTTAGCAAACTGACCACCGAAAAGCTTGAGTCCAAGTCGTTTTGAGTGTGATTCACGGCCGTTCTTAGAACTACCCACACCTTTTTTATGTGCCATATTGAAAAGTCTTTTTAAAAATTAATGAATAAATAAAATTAGTCTCTCTCCCTCTTATGCAACAACCTGCTTGATGAGGATTTCAGTGAACTGCTCGCGATGACCGTTCAGCTTGCGGTAACCCTTGCGGCGGCGCTTGTGGAACACTAATACTTTGTCACCCTTAACGAGTGGGCAAGTAACCTCTGCAACAACCTTTGCACCCTTAACTGTTGGGGCTCCTACTGAGATCTTTCCGTTGTCAACGAGGAGGACTTTCTCAAATTCAACAGCCTGTCCAGCTTCTACATCCTTGATGTGGTGTACGAACAGCTTTTTGCCTTCTTCAGCCTTGAACTGTTGACCCTGAATTTCTACGATTACGTACATTTTTATTAATATTTTTAGGGTTGGACCGTGAGGCGAAGTCACACTTCTGACTTACTTGTTCGAGCCTCTGCGGCATAAATCGGCTGCGAAGGTACGAACTATTCCTGACATAGCCAAATATTCCGCTGTTTTTTTCGAACATTATTTAAATAGGGTAGTGCAACAAAAAAAAGTTAACTATCTTTTGTTTTTTGTTAAAAAAATATCGATAATTGCAAATGAAATATAACCTTAAACATATAAAGCGTATGAAAAGCAAGAAACTAATGATTGCGTTGGCACTGCTTTTTGCTGTGTCCACAGGAGTAAATGCACAGGGTTGGCTTAATAAGTTGAAGGACAAAGCCAAGGAAAAGGTACAGAACAAAGTTGATAATGCCATCGACAAGGGAATGGACAAAGCTCTCGACACAGCAGAAGGCGAAGCTAAAGATGCTGTGAAGGGCAAAAAAGGAACGAAGTCTGCAGATACATCAGCATCAGATGAAGCCCCTGCGGTAGCTACAGCGAGCGACTTCAAACGTGGCTCTGTCATCTTGTTCCAGGACGATGTCACTGCAGAACAGGTTGGCGAATTCCCTTCAAAATGGGATATGTTCAGTGGTACAGTAGAGACCAAGACTATAGGTGGTGTGAAAGCTATCAATCCTACAGACAATGCCCAGATACAGCCGCTTATCAAGGAGCCCGGAGCTTATTTGCCCGAGGAATTTACTATTGAGTATGATTTCTACTACTGGCCTACGGATAATGTTCCAGGCAATGATGGTATCGGTCTTAATGACATGAAACTGATTCTTGCCGTTACAAAGGACCGTTCTGAATTCCCTGGTGAAGGAGCTGACGGGGGTGACCATACGGCATTTGTCCTGACTCATAGCGTTTGTACTTTTTCGGAGCATACTTATTATTTCAACGGAGACAAGAAGGGTGATTTTGTGTACTCATTCAAGAAGGGCTGGAACCATGTAGCCCTGTCGTTCAACAAGCGAGCTCTGAAGGTTTATTTCAACGACAAGCGCGTGGTTAACCTCCCACGTGTCAACCAACCCACATGGATGTGTTTCCAAGTTCCCTTCGATTATAAGAAC
>DEJD01000071.1:0-2966 GCA_002353215.1 Prevotellaceae bacterium UBA2757 | reverse complement strand
TGACGTTTATCCGCAATGTTGTTATTGCCAAAGGTGCAGTTGCACTCTACGACCGCAATGCACAGGATGTGTCTGCTGTAGAGAAAGCCATTCAGGAAACAGGAAAGTTCGTTACCAACAATATACTCTTCGACACAGGCAAGGCTACCCTCAAGCAGGAGTCGATGATTGAAATCATGAAGGTAGCTGACTATATGAAGAAAAACCCGACGGCTCGTTTCGAAGTTCAGGGTCATACCGACAATCAGGGTTCAGACAAGATCAACGACCCACTGTCGCAGCAGCGTGCAGAGGCAATCGTCAAGGCACTGGAAGGCTTGGGTGTTGACGGTTTCAATCTCAAGGCTGTAGGCAAAGGTTCTCACGAACCCGTTGCTGACAACAAAACAGAAGAAGGTCGTGCCAAAAACCGCCGTGTAGAATTCATAAAGAGATAAGTGTATGAAAAAGATTATAATGATGGTAGCAGCCATGATGCTGCTCATTCCTGCTGAAACAAATGCTCAGGGATTTCTGAAGAAGTTGAAGCAGAAAGCCCAGCAGGTTGCGGTGGGTAATAGTGAGAAAACGGAAGAGACTGTTCAGGCACCAAAGAGTGGGGCAGGCGATGCCTCTGATTTTGCTATAGCTCAGGGAAGCGATATAATTCCCAAACGTAAGACTTCAACCGTTACGTGGGATGGTGTTCTGACACCCAGTACAGCTTCAACTGCAGAGGCGCTTATGAGAGAGTTGCCCCCATTGCCTTCAGCTGAGAAAATGGCAAAAAGCACGATGGAAGAACGTGATGCATACGCTCAGAAGATAGCTGCTGTCGTGGTTCGTGCCGATCAGTTGCAGCGCGAACAGTCTGGTTGTTCCGATGCAGAGATGGAAGCCCTGCGTCAGAAATGGGAAGGTAAGATTCAGGATCAGTTTGGACTGACCAAGGCAGAATTGGCAATCCTCAATGATGAGAATGCCCCCGAGTCGAAGAAAAAACCAATCCAGGACAAAGTGTTGGCGAAGGTTTTGGGAACCGATGTCAACACGATGGATTTGGAGAAGTTCGAAAAGATGAGTGAGAAGGAACAGGAGGCTTATATCAAAGCACATCCGGAGTTCATCCAGCAAATGCAGCAGATGGCTATGAATGCCCGTAATTTCACTAAGCAGACTCAGGATATGACCAAGGCTTTCAGTGGTTATGAGGCTCAGGTGGGCAGACTGACCAACAACTATCAGCAGCAGATGAAGGAGGAAGCCCAGCATGACTATAGTGCCATTGCCAAGAAATATGAGGGTAAATTGCAGAAAATCTACTCAGATATCTGTGTAGAGAACGATCCCAATAAAATTGATGCCCTTTATTCAGATGCTGACAAGTTGCTCTATAACTACCGTCTCGAGGCAGCCAGGGAATATAGGGCATCGCTCCAGCGACAGATTGCTAATGTCAAGCAATATGCAGAAGAATTCAATAGACTGTCGCAGCGACTCGTTGATATGGGCGAACTGCCTCAGTGTGCCGTTGGCAGAACAGACTTGAACGCAGTTATCATGACGGGTTGTCTGCTCGATGATGCCTATAAGGAATTGCCTGAGATTATGCCATTAGGAATTGCCTGTCCGGAAGTCCTTTATCAGTTGCCTGCTGGCTGGCACTTCGCTACATGGGAGTGCCGTAGTTTCCAGAACATCGGCAAAGTCTCTTGCGAATGGCCTCTGTTGGCTATGCGTGAGAAAGGCGATGAAATGGAATACGGCGTCTATGAATGTGACAAATTCCGCACCATCAGCCAATCAGAACTTGAAGGTATCAACAAGAAGGTGGATCAGCGTCTGAAGCAGAATACCAATAAACCGCCTTATGGCGTATATAAGAGCCGCAGTGGAAAGCGCCAGGTGGAATACAGTCAGACGGGTGAACTCATCATCAACGGCATGACTACCTATACACCTATTGCATTTGAGAATAAGGGCGACCATTTGGAGTGGGTGATGCTGGTTGATAACAAAATCGTAAAGTGCATCTATAAGATGTAAATGGTTAGCGGTTAGCGGTTAGCGGTTAGAGAGTTGAAAGGAGTTATCGCTTCGCTTAGGAGTTAGAAGAAGTTATCGCTTCGCTTGGAGTTAAAAGACGAATGAGAGTAAATGAACAGTATCGTCCCTTTAACTTCCCTTTAACTCCCCTTTAACTTCCCCATAACTTCTCTTCAACTCAACTCAACTCCTAACTTCGAAATTAAGAAGTGAAAGACTTAAGAATTATACATATAATATTGCTGTGGTTATTGCTCTTCATGGGCAGAGCCACAGCTTTTTCTGTCAACTACCCCAAAGAGTTTGGTGACGACTGGATATCTGCTGTGCAGTTTGTCAATGAGCACCATGCTGCGTGGAAACCGCTGTTTGAGGAATTCGGTGTTGATGCCCGTTTGGCAGAAGCTATTGTCTTTCCCGAACTGCTCCGCTATTCCAGATGGCAGAATGAGATAGAGACGGCTGCAGTCAACGGACTCTATGTCCTGCAGGGCACAAAGGGAGCTGACTTCTCAATAGGTCGCTTTCAGATGAAACCCTCGTTTGCAGAGGAAGTGGAAACAGCCTGGAATCAGTCTCTGCTTTCCAAAGAATATGCCTTCTCATTCAATCTGTCAGACAACAGTGAGGCACGTCGTTCCCGCATCCGCCGACTTGACACCATCGAGGGGCAATGCCGTTACCTGGCAATCTTCATCCGACTGCAATTCTTGCGTCATCCGCAACTACAGCGATTACAACTGAAGGAACAGGTAGCCTACTTGGCAACCATCTATAACCACTCCTTCTCAACCACTTGGGAACAAACCCGCCATTTGCGACATCAGAAACTATTCCATACAGATATTATCACCACCCGCCACACCAAAAAATATTGCTATGCCGCCATAGCTCAGACATTTTTTCATTGTCTCACAGAAACCGCGGAAACCACAGATATT
>DEJD01000028.1:4248-8092 GCA_002353215.1 Prevotellaceae bacterium UBA2757 | reverse complement strand
TAAAAACCGAGTGCTCAATTTTATTTTGAGCATTCGGTTTCTCATATATAAAAATAATGTCGTACCTTTGCCGGCAAATTCATAAGCAGCTAATTCTATGAAACAAGTCAGCTTACTCCTGTGTCTCTGTCTCGTGTTTGCAACAAGTGCGAAAGCAGCAGAAGGCGACGTCATCAAAGTAGTCTTTGATGGTTCGTCGGCGAGTGTGAACATTCCGGCTACTGCGTCAGTTACTTCCTCTGTAACTGGTGGCTACGTTACGTTGAAATCGACTACGACAACCGAAGAATATGTCTATGACATATCCGGTAGCACCACTGATGGCAGTCTTACCATAAGCGGCAGTTACAAACTAACTCTTCAGCTCAACGGAGTTAGCATAGAAAGTAAAAAAGGTGCTGCAATCGATGTGGAGTGTAGCAAGCGAATAGCTGTTAAGTTGATGGATGGGACAGTTAACACACTTGTTGACTATGCTTCGGGTACTCAGAAAGCTGCGTTCTATACAACTGGTCACCCTGAGTTTGCAGGCAGTGGAACTCTCAATGTGACAGGAAATAAGAAACATGCTATCAGCGCTAAAGAATACTTGCAATTGAAAAAGACAGTGGGTACTATCAACATCCTTTCAGCTGTCAGCGACGGCATACATTGTGGAGAAGGTAAGGTGAATAGTGATCAGAACTATTTCCAGATGAATGGCGGCACACTTAACATATCCAATACCGGTAGCGATTGTATCGACTCCGACGACTTCGGAACTGTCCTCATCAAGGGAGGTACTCTCAATCTTACTGTATCGGGTGTCGATGCCGATGGCATAAAGGCTGACAGTCTTCTCCAAATCATCGATGGAGAAATCAATATCGATGTGACTGGAAAGGAATCTTCCGGTATCAAAAGCAATTGGCTGGCATACATTCCTGGAGGCAACATCATTATCAACGTAANNCGGTGACGGTTCGAAGGGTATCAAGGGCAAGTTACAGACAGCTAAGACTGTAAACAACGGTGGTTCAGTTATATTCAGTGATTCTATCAACGTAAAGATAATAGCCTCCGGCAAGAGTGTAATTGTTGATACAGACGAAACTAAGTGTATGGGTCTCAGTGTGGATGCCGACCTGACCCACACCGGCGGTTCGGTTTACATCCTTGCAAAGGGAGGGGAGTCATACACCTATAATGTGAAGGGTACAGAATCTGTAACTACTGGTTTTGTTGCCGAGTACGAAGGTTCATCCTCAGTTGCTACACTTCCTACTGCTCAGGCTGAAGACATAGAGACCATCTACTCTGTATCCGGAGTACGTCAGAACGTACTCTGTCCTGGTGTCAACATCATTCGTCGTGCCGATGGAACCATTGTAAAGAAATACGTAAAGTAAAACTACATAAATTTAAGCTATATATATATTAATAATGTATGTGGATAGATTTGCTCTGCTTGCAACCACAAAAAAAATGCTAAAACGTTATGGGATACTTATTTACATCTGAATCTGTCAGTGAGGGACATCCTGACAAAGTAGCTGACCAGATCAGCGATGCAGTTCTTGACGAACTATTGGCATATGATGCCAACTCTAAAGTAGCGTGTGAAACTCTCTGTACTACCGGTCAGGTAGTGGTAGCGGGAGAGGTGAAGTCAAACACTTATGTTGACCTTCAGGAAGTGGCACGCCGTACCATCACCCGTATTGGTTACACCAAGTCTTCTTACAAATTCGACGCTGAGTCGTGTGGCGTGCTTAATGCCATTCATGAGCAGTCGGCAGACATAAACCGTGGTGTTGAACGTACCGACCCTATGAATCAGGGCGCCGGCGACCAGGGTATGATGTTTGGTTATGCAACCAACGAAACCGAAAACTACATGCCATTACCTCTCGACCTCTCTCATCGAATCCTTCGTGTTCTTGCTGATATACGTCGTGAGGGCAAGGTGATGACCTACCAGCGAGCTAATGGAAAGGAAGTTACCTATCTGCGTCCTGATGCCAAGAGTCAGGTGACAGTTGAGTATGGTGACGATGGCACACCGCTTCGCATCGATACTATTGTAGTGAGCACTCAGCACGATGAATTCGTCCTTCCTACAGATGGGATAAGTCAGGAAAGAGCCGATGAAATGATGCTTTCTCGCATCCACGACGATGTAGTAAACATTCTTATTCCCCGTGTGCTCGAATCCATCCATAATCCAAAGGTTCGTGCCCTCTTTAATAAAGACATAAAATACTTCGTTAACCCAACCGGTAAGTTTGTCATAGGTGGTCCTCATGGCGACACAGGTCTTACAGGCCGTAAGATTATAGTTGACACCTACGGAGGCAAGGGCGCTCATGGCGGTGGTGCTTTCTCAGGTAAAGACCCAAGCAAGGTTGACCGTTCTGCAGCCTATGCAGCTCGTCATATTGCCAAGAACATGGTGGCTGCAGGTGTGAGTGATGAAATCCTTGTTCAGATAAGCTATGCTATCGGTGTAGCCGAACCGGTGAGCATATATGTGAATACCTATGGCAGAAGTCACGTGTCTATGTCAGACGGTGAGATTGCCAACAAGATAAAGACCCTCTTCGACTTGCGTCCAAAGGCTATCGAACAGCGTCTCAAACTCCGTGCTCCTATCTATGAGGAAACTGCAGCCTATGGTCACATGGGACGCGAACCTCAGGTGGTTACCAAGCATTTCGATAATCGTTATGAGGGTGAAAAAGACATCGAAGTAGAGCTGTTCACTTGGGAAAAACTCGACGCGGTCGAAGACATACGTCGCGCATTCCAACTCTAAGCACCAGTATAACATATTTTGCACATGAGGAGCAGTACAGCAAACTACGACAGCATCCTTACGGCAACGGATAGCAATGTAATCAATCGTACCGGTTACTTTGCCCAGGGCACTAATGTTTCCGATAGGGAAGTGCTTATGTCCGAACGAAACTATACTGTTTGTTCCGACAGTGGTTTCATCCTGTTGCTCCTCCTGTGTCTTGGCATTATAGCCAGCATATTCCACAACTCTCGTCCTTTCATTGTTAACACGTGGCGTCAGTTCTTCAAGAAAGAACGTAAATACTCTGTGAAGGGGGTTATAACCAAAAACTTCTGGGTGGAATGCATGTGGCAGATACTTATTGCCTCATTCACTCTTTCCCTTTCCATTTTCGATTTCCTTGCCCAGCGTGCTTCCTTCTCTTCCGTCATGGGCATACCTTATTGGGGCGTAATAGTTCTTATGTTATTGCTCACACTATTCTTCGTTGCCAAACTCTATCTCTATATGTTGGTCAACTGGGTCTTCTTCCCATCCTACGATATGCGTTCCAGTTGGACTACCAGTTATATGTTTCTTGCATCGTTGTGTGTGTACCCCTGTTATGTCATCATTCTATTCCAACTATTTTCTAACATACCACCGCTTATAGTGGTAATTTGTTACATTTTAGTGACCATTTTGTATGAAATAGCCCTCATTTTCAAGCTATTTATTAACTTTAAGGTTAAAAAAAGTGCAACGTGTTTGATTTTTTTGTACCTTTGCAGCGTCGAATTAGTGCCCAGCATCTTTTTGTGGAGATTTATACAATGGGCAAGTGATATTTTTTTAGAGGTAAACGATTTGTACTGATGGCAAAAATACTCATCTCACAACCACGTCCGCAGACGGCGAAGTCGCCTTATTTTGATGTAGCCGAGAAATACAATCTCGATCTTGTATTCCGACCATTCATCAAAATTGAACCTATGACCTCCATCGATTTCAGGTCACAACACGTGTCTATTGCCGGTCACACCGCGATTGTATTTACATCACGCCATGCAATCGACCACTTCTTTA
>DEJD01000028.1:0-4151 GCA_002353215.1 Prevotellaceae bacterium UBA2757 | reverse complement strand
AAGCGTAAGAACTTCTTCCCTGAGACAGGTAAACTTGCCGATCTCCTTCCATTCATTCAGAAGCACAACAAAGAGAAGTATTTTGCTCCACTTTCGTCTGCCCACAACGACGACATCTTCAACATGCTTGAAGAGGCTGGGGTAGAGCACGATGAGGCAGTGATGTACTACACTGTTGCCAACGATTTCCAGGCAGGCGAAAAACTCGACTACGACATGCTTGTATTCTTCTCGCCTGAGGGTATTCATTCTCTGGTAAAGAACTTCCCTAACTTCGAACAGGGTGATGTGTGGATTGCTTGTCTTGGTTCCAAGACAGTCAACGAAGCCAAGAAGGCAGGACTTCGTGTTGACCTCACCGTCACTCCCGAACTGCGTTCTGTGCCTGCGATGATTGAAGAATTTGCCAAGTCAACCAGGAAATCACATGCTTAGTCCTTTGGGTCTTTCAAAGGCAGAACGAATCCACTCCCGCTTAGTAGTCGAGAGCCTCTTTTCAGGTCGCAATTCATCAATTGCCGTTTATCCGTTACGTATTGTGTGGACCACTACCGAATCCACCGATGCTGATTCAGCTCCTTCTGCGAGCATCTTGATTTCTGTTCCTAAGAAACGAATGCACCATGCTGTAGATCGCAACCGTATGAAACGTATGGTTCGCGAAGCATATCGTCTCAACAAACAACTGCTTCTTTCCCGTCTCGAGGGTTCCAACCGTCATGTTGACATAGCCTTCATCTGCATAGCCGACAATATGCCTGCCAGCAGTCAGGTCAGCAAATCAGTCATCAAAGCACTTGCCAGAATATCCGACACCATCTGATATGCTTCCCCGCAAACTATCCTCCGTCCTGTCTTCACTCCGTCATCAGAACATCCTCAGCAGAGCATTATCCCTATTGCTCCTGCTTCCCATATACTTCTACCGTACGTGTATATCGCCCCTGACACCGCCCTCGTGCCGTTTCACCCCCACCTGCAGCCGTTATGCAGTAGAGGCTATTCAGCGCCACGGACCCTTCAAAGGTCTCTATCTGGCAGTCAAACGCATTCTTCGTTGCCATCCTTGGGGCGGCAGCGGATACGACCCCGTACCCGAACAATTCCACTTTTAATTTTTCATTTTTAATTTTCCATTTTTCATTTTTTATTGTCAAGAGTCTCTAACCCCTAACCTCTAACCTCTAACCTCTAACCTCTAACCTCTAACCTCTAACCTCTCACCTCTAACCGTTTTCNNATGAACCTTCACACCCATCATCGTCCGTCCGATCCTGCAGAGCAGTTTATTCTCAACTGCTACCCGGGAACAGTACCTGCCGATGTGGCTCGTTGTTCTGTAGGACTTCATCCCTGGCATGTTGATGCCATGTGGCAGCAGCAGCTGGAGCTCCTCCGACAAGACCTTCGGTTGCCCAATGTGGTTGCGATAGGGGAATGTGGACTTGATGCCGTTAGGGGTGCTGAACTGAGTCTTCAGCAGGCAGCTTTCGAGGCTCAGATTCAGTTGGCGGAGACCCACCGTCTGCCACTCATCATACATTGTGTTCGTGCCTTCGACCAGCTTCTTTTACTGCATAAAAAATACAATCCACAGCAGTTGTGGATTGTACATGGTTTTCGTGGTAAGCCTCAGTTGGCTCAGCAACTCCTTGCTCGTGGCATACGTCTTTCGTTTGGTATTCATTTCAATCCTGCCGCACTTGAGTTGGCTCGCCAGTCGGGCATTCCTTATTATCGTGAAACCGACGATGAAATGGGGGTAAATCTTCGTGATTTTACTTCTCCCACTTCCTCAGGTGCTTCTTTATGATTTCAGCCTCCTCGTCGTCCATTGCTTCGTACATACGGCGACGCTGTTCAAACGACGACATACGTCCTGGGCGTTCACCTCTTCTCTCCTTCGATTCTCGACTCTTGACCCTCGCCCCTCGATCCTCGACTCTTGACTCTCGATCTTCGTCCCATGACTCTCGACTCTTGACTCTTGACCCTCGACTCTCCTTGAATGGTTTTGCCTTGAAGTAGTGGTCTGCCTCCTCCTCTGTCTTCTCGCGTGTCCAGCTGCCGTCCTCATTCTTCTTATGAGGTTTGTACTTGGCATTGCGCTTACGTTCCTCCTCCGACTTTATGTCAACCCCCTTCTCGCGCTGCTGTCTCAGTTTTCCGTCGAACACCTGATACTTTCTGAACTCGCATTCTATGTTGCCGTTAAACAGGGCATACTTTGTTGATGGTCTCATGCCCACATTGGCAAAGAACTCCTCGCGGTTGCTGATAATCCATGCGTCACAACCAATGAAAGCGTGTTTCAGTCGTTCACCTATGGTAGCATACAGTTCTTCGAGATTTCCTCCCTTCACAGCACCGATGCGTTCTCCATACGGTGGGTTGGTTATCATGATAGCCTTCTCGGCAGGTTGTTCGAATTCAGCTATGTCGCGCTGTTGCACCTCAACTATATTGCTCACACCAGCCGACTTCACATTCTCCTGAGCTATCTGCACAGCACGGCTGTTTATGTCGTAACCGTATATTCTGTGGTTAAACTCCCTTTCCTCGCTGTCGTCGTTATATATACGTTCAAACAGGTCGGCATCGTAGTCCTTCCACTTTTCGAATGCGTACTCCTTGCGGAACACACCCGGATATATGTTTCGTGCTATTAGGGCTGCCTCGATCAGTATAGTACCGGAACCGCAGAAAGGGTCGATGAAATCGCTCTGGCAGTCCCATCCCGACAACATGATAAGTCCTGCAGCCAACACCTCGTTGATAGGTGCCTCGGTATTCTTCACCTTATATCCGCGCAGGTGGAGCGACTCGCCGCTTGAGTCGAGTGCTACAGTCACGTCCTCATTTGAAATATGCAGGTTTATTCTCAGTCCCGGGTTGCTTATGCTTACGTTCGGACGGTCACCGGTCTTCTCTCTCCAATAGTCTGCTATGGCATCCTTCATTCTGTATGCTGCAAACTGCGAGTGGCGGAAGTTATCAGAAAAGACGACAGCATCCACCAGGAACGTAGTGTTCACGTCCATATACTCCTGCCAGTCTATCTTCTTAGCCTCCTCATACACCTTGTCGGCATCGTCGGCCTTGAATACGGCTATAGGTTTCAACACTCTGATGGCGGTGCGCAGACAGAAGTTTGCCTTGTACAGCAACTCCTTGTCGCCTGTAAAACTCACCATTCGGTTGCCAATCTCTACGTTGTTGCCTCCAAGGGCTATCACCTCCTTCGCCAGAACCTCTTCCAGTCCTTTAAAAGTCTTTGCTATTATAGTATGTTCCATTATCTTTTATTTCTGAGTAACTGTTGTTCCGGCTGGCACATCATGACTGATCGACACGTTACTGCCTATGACAGCACCCTTGCCGATTGTGACGCGTCCCAGTATTGATGCGTTGCTGTATATGATTACATCGTCTTCGATGATAGGGTGGCGCAGTATTCCCTTTATCGGGTTGCCGTTTTCGTCGAGCGGAAAACTCTTTGCTCCCAGCGTCACACCCTGGTACAACTTCACGTTATTGCCGATGATAGTAGTTTCTCCGATTACTACACCGGTGCCGTGGTCTATGGTGAAGTACTCCCCGATCTGTGCTCCCGGGTGAATGTCCACGCCTGTTTCCGAGTGCGCCAGTTCAGTAAGCATACGTGGTATGAGTGGCACCTCCAGTTCCCACAGCACATGAGCCATTCTGTATATCGTCAGCACCTTGATAATCGGGTAGCAAGAGATGATTTCTCCGAAATTCTTCGCAGCAGGGTCGCCGTCGTAAGCTGCCTTCACGTCGGTAGCCAGAATGCGTCGTATGTCCGGCAGGCGTTCTATGAAAGCCTCAGCCCTCACCGTAGCCATCCTGTGAAGTTCCTTGATGATGGTCTGTCGGTTATATGCAGCATATGCAGCCACATCTCTGAAATCGGCAAACGACAGTCCTGCCTGAATCTGTTCGATGAGCAGAGTGTACAGTTTTTCGATGTTCACGCCCAAGTGGAACCGCAGAGTACCTGTATTTACTGTACAGTTACCATAGTAGCCGGGGAACATAATGCTTCTGACCAGTTCTATGATTTCTTCCAGAGCTTTACCTGAGGGCAACGGAGCACCTTCGTTGTATTCCCTGAACAAGTCTCTGCACGA
>DEJD01000109.1 GCA_002353215.1 Prevotellaceae bacterium UBA2757 | reverse complement strand
TAGAGAATGAAAAATGAAAAATTAAAAGTGAAAAATTAAGAATGAAAAATTTAGGGAATTGATAATTGATAATTGACAATTGACAATTAGCGACTCTTGACCCTCGACTCTTGACATTAAAAAAAATTATGGCAATTATATTAATTTCTGTCTAAAAAATGTGTACCTTCGCAGCATATTTGAAACAATAAGTATTATGGCTATAGTAAAACCGTTCAGGGGCGTACGCCCACCAAAGGAGTTTGTGGAAGAAGTAGAGAGCCGTCCGTATGATGTACTGGACTCTGAAGAGGCTCGTGCAGAGGCTGGAAATAATGAAAAGTCGCTGTATCATATCATCAAACCGGAAATAAATTTCGAACCAGGAACAAGCGAGTATGATCCTCGTGTGTATGAGGAGGCTGCAAGACAGTTCAAGAAGTTCCAGGATAAGGGGTGGCTTGTACAGGACGAGAAAGAACAGTATTATATCTATGCACAGACTTCATGTCTGCCTGCTAACGGAAATAAGGAGAAGACTCAGTATGGTATCGTTGTCGGTGCTTACTCTGGCGACTACCAGAAGGGAGTAATCAAGAAGCATGAGCTGACTCGTGCCGATAAGGAGGAAGACCGCATGAAGCACGTAAGGGTGAACGATGCAAACATAGAACCTGTGTTTTTCGCTTACCCCGATAATAAGGTGCTGCTCGACATCATCGAGAAGTATGCCAAAACTACTCCTGAGTATGATTTCGTAGCTCCTATCGACGGTTTCGGACATAAGTTGTGGTGCGTAAGCGATGATAAGGATATAAAGACTATCACCGAGGAGTTTGCCAAGATGCCAGCCCTGTATATTGCTGACGGACACCACCGTTCGGCTGCTGCTGCTCTGGTAGGCACTGAGAAGGCTAAGCAGAACCCAAACCACAGAGGTGATGAGGAGTATAATTATTTCATGGCTGTATGTTTCCCTGCAAGTCAGCTGACTATCCTCGACTACAACCGTGTAGTGAAGGATTTGAACGGACTGACTGATGAGGAGTTTATCGAGGCTCTGAAGAAGAATTTCACCGTAGAACTGAAGGGTAAGGATGAGTACAGAGCTAAGGAGATGCATGAGTTCTCACTCTACCTGAACGGCGAGTGGTATTCGCTGAAGGCTAAGCCAGGCACTTACGATGAGAACGACCCAATCGGCGTGCTCGACGTAAGCATTTCAAGCAAACTGATTCTCGACGATATTCTCGGAATTAAGGATCTGCGCCGCGACAAGAGAATTGATTTCGTGGGCGGATTGAGAGGTCTCGGAGAACTGAAACGCCGTGTGGATAGTGGGGAGATGAAGATGGCTCTTGCCCTCTACCCTGTCACCATGAAGCAGATTATGGATATTGCAGACAGCGGTAATATCATGCCTCCAAAGGCTACTTGGTTCGAACCGAAACTGCGTTCAGGACTGATTATCCATAAGCTTTCGTAATGGATTTATATAAAACCATAAAAGAAAAAGCCGAAGGCACATACAGCGAGAAACGTAGTAAGTTTCTCGCTTTTGCTATTCCCGTCAGCACGGTTGACGAGGTGAAGCAGCTGGTGGCTGATTATCAGAAGAAGTATTATGATGCCAGACATGTGTGCTACGCATATATGCTGGGGGCAGAAAGGACGGAGTTTCGTGCCAATGACAACGGAGAACCGTCGGGCACTGCCGGGAAACCCATCTTAGGACAAATCAATTCGAACGAACTGACGAATATCCTCATCATCGTGGTGAGGTATTTCGGCGGTATCAAACTGGGAACGAGCGGACTCATCGTGGCTTACAGGATGGCTGCAGCTGAAGCTATCAGTGCTGCAGAAATTGTGGAGAGAACAGTGGATGAGGATGTGACATTTATGTTTGAGTATCCGCTGATGAACGAGGTGATGAAGGTGGTAAAGGACCTGGAACCGGAGATTGTAAGTCAGCAGTTTGATATGGATTGCCAGATGACCCTCAGAATAAGGAAGGGGGAGATGGGACGACTGAAAGAAAGACTGGAGAAAATTGAAACACTCAGGATTACAGATTAGCTTTGTATTGTTGCTCGCTGCCCTACTCTTCTCGTGCAGAAGCAAACGTGCGGATTCGCCCTTCGACAGAAGTGCGAAGGAGCAGGTGTGGTTTGACCTGACGGAGATTCAGGAGAACGGCGAACTGATTGTGCTGACTGAGTATGGTCCCGACACTTATTTCGAGTGGCGAGGCGAACATTTCGGAAGACAGTATATGCTGGCTGATGCCTATGCCCGCAGTATCGGTACGAGCATGAGGGTGGAAGTAGGCAGAAGTGTGGAAGAACTGCAAAAGAGAATGGCTACAGGCGATGGTGACATTATTATATATAATGTGCCTGATTCGTTAAGAACGGAGGATTATGTGTATCTGAAGGCTGATACTATCATCAGCGGATGGGCTGTGAGCAAGAGATGTCCGGAACTGGCAGAGAATCTGCAGGCATGGATTGAGGAGAATAATACGAATCTGGTGGCTCTGTCAACTCTTGAGATAAGAACTTCGAACGGCAGGAGATATACTCCGCGCAGAAGGGTGTCGGCTCCTATCAGAAATCTGGCAAGGGGTGAAATATCAATCTATGACCCGCTGTTCAAACAGTACGGAAAGAGTCTGGGATGGGACTGGAAACTGCTGGCTGCCCAGGCTTATCAGGAGTCGGCTTTCGACCCGGAGGCTGTGTCGTTCATGGGTGCTATGGGACTGATGCAGCTGATGCCTTCGACAGCAAGAAGTGTCGGGGTGAAGATGGACAAGGTGTTTGTGCCTGATCATAATGTGAGAGGTGCTGCAAGACTGATTAGTCTGCTGAAGGAACACTATGCCGAGATTCGTAATGAGTCGGAACGCATCAATTTCGTTCTGGCTGCTTATAATGCCGGTTCGGGACATGTGGATGATGCACGGCGACTGGCTAAGAAGTACGGGAAAGATCCTGACCGCTGGTTGGGAAATGTGGATGGGTTTGTGCTCAGGATGTCGCAACCGCGTTTTTATAATCAGCCTGAGGTGCAGCATGGTTATTTCCGCGGAGAGGAAACTCACAATTATGTGAACAGTATCCGCAGCAGATGGGATGAGTATAGGAGAAAGGTTAGAGGTTAGAGGTTAGAGGTTAGAGGTTAGCGTTAAGCGGTTAGAGGTTAGAGGTTAGGGG
>DEJD01000032.1 GCA_002353215.1 Prevotellaceae bacterium UBA2757 | reverse complement strand
GATCTCAGGGGGTGCTCAGGGGGATCTCAGGGGGATCTCAGGGGGTGCTCACCCTCTGGAGACCATTTTTGATTTTTTAACATAAAAAAGTCGTGTGTTCGAGTTCTTAAATCGATACATGTGGATAAGATACTATTGGAGGGATTATAATGTGAGAGGCCGGAAAACGAAAGTAGGAAGAAAACTACTTTGTTTTCCTCCTACTCGGTTGGTTTTGTTCAGGCGAGCTATTAGTCGTCCATACTCATGAAGGCGCCCTGTTTGTTGAATTTCAAGTCGATGTCGTTAGACAATTCGATGTCATAGCCGTAGCGCTCCTTTTCAATCTTAGTGATGATGGTGCCCTGGAATTTGCTGTTGACATACTGCTGAATGGTCTTAGGCACGAGAGCTGCAGGAACGGCAGTCGTGTGACAGTCAACCTTTTTCCAGTCGCCCTTGCGGTTGAACTCAATCTCTGTGCCGTCAGCAAGTCGGCACTCGTAGCTGTTCCTGTCCTTCTCTGCATATATGATTTTTGCTTTTGGGAAGTTAGTCTGTACGAATGTCTTGGCTGCTGCTGGTAGGCTCTCTACTGCAATAGGGGTGTCGTCAGCCATGGCTATGTTTGATACGACGAATGCCATCAAGACTGCGAGGATAAACTTAACTTTTTTCATGTTTTCTAGGTTTTTTAAGAGGTTAATAAACTATTTGTTAATCACTGTCGATGACGGTGTTCTCTCGAATTTCGATGACGGTTATCTCTGCAGCACACCATCCACGGAGTATAACTTACCGTCGGGTTTGAGGATGTATAGGCGTCCGTTGCGGAGTACCTTGACGGTCTCTGTGCCGAGGGTGCTGAACGGGATGCCATTGATATCGGATGGTACGTCATTAGTAGGTTGCCCAAGTGTTGCCCGGGCCGCATGTGATGGTTTCGCAAATCTCACCAACTATATTAAATAGTATTATTATTAACGCGGCAAAGGTAGTTTAAAAAAAAATAATTGCAATAAAAATACCTAAAAAAAACATTTTTGTTCGCATAAGTATGAAAAACATAGAGTTGTTGGGGATATTCCAAAGTAAAAAAAAAGGATTATTCTTTAACGTATTTGAAATGATATTCTTATTTTTGCAACTGATAAATAATACGTGAAAAATGAAAATGTGGATAAATAGGATCTTTGTTAGCTTGGTAGTTTTGTTTTCTGTTTGTCTTTCGTCGTGGGGCGAACAGAATGAGAATAGGCATTCGCCTGAGGCGGAGAGCCTGTTGCAGTGCTTGCGCCAGATATGGGGTAAACAGATTATCTCGGGCACAATGGCAACGGTGAACTGGAACATAAACGAGGCAGAGTGGGTGCATCAGCATACTGGTAAGTGGCCTGCCCTCAACTGCTTCGACTACCTGCACCATCCATATTCAGGCAAGGGCAGCTGGATTGACTATACCGACATCACTCCAGTGCTCGAATGGCATCGTGCTGGTGGTATCGTGTCTGTTATGTGGCATTGGAACGTACCTGCCAATCAGACTGGTAAGTATTCATTCTATTGGGGTACAGACTCCGATAAGACGACCTTCGATGTCAGGAAGATATACGATCCTTCATCTTCTGAATATAAGGTGATGATTAGTGACATAGACACTATTGCGTCTTATCTGAAACTCTTGAAACAGCAAAAAATACCTGTGCTTTGGCGACCCTTGCATGAGGCTGGCGGAATGTGGTTCTGGTGGGGACGCGACCCTGCAGCCTGTTGCGAACTGTGGCGGGTGATGTATAGACGTTTTCAGAAGGCAGGACTCGACAACCTCATTTGGGTGTGGACCCAGGCGGCAGCATGGAAGAAACCCTATAGCGACGGCTATCGCTGGTATCCTGGAGATGAGTATGTGGATATAGTCAGCATAGATATATATAATGAAAGGAGTGCTGAGAACATAAAAACCTCCTGCTATGATTTCCTTCGTCAATCGTCGCCTGATAAGTTGGTTGCCCTTACGGAATGTGGCAATGTGCCTACGATTCGTGAACAGTGGAATGCTGGCTGCAAGTGGCTGTTTTTTATGCCCTGGTATGATCATGGTCGCACGAGCAAACATAAAAGCAGTGATTTCCAGAGTACAGTGCATGGCAATGCTGATGCAGCATGGTGGCGCGATGCCTTCTCCTGCGACTATGTTCTCGCTCGCGATGACCTTACCATGCCATAAGCAAGCCAAGCCCCCAAATTGGAGGCTTGGCTTGCTTATGATGTTTCAGTTTACTTTATCACTATCTTCTTTCCGTTGTAGATGTAGATTCCCTTGGCTGTTGGACGTGCAGTCAGGCGTACACCATTGATGGTGTACCATGCATTGTCGGTTACCGTGGTTACATCGCTCTTCACCTCAGTAATAAACTCATGGCAATTTTAACGAAAAAAGCATGATTTTCTTTCACTATGACGTTGACGAATTCGTACAAATTTCCTGAAAACGTAAATTTTGCAAAAACGTAAATTGCCTGGAATTTTACCGAGTTCAGTGGGGAAAGAATACTCTCAAAATGTTAAAGCCCTACTATTATGTACGCATTTTGCTATTTCACCCCACCCTGTCCTTACCTTTGCAGTGTTCCTCCGGTACGGCTTCTGCTTCCGTAT
>DEJD01000098.1:7087-9834 GCA_002353215.1 Prevotellaceae bacterium UBA2757 | reverse complement strand
CCGATGAATATCAGCATAAATATGCGACGCACACGAAGATCTGCTTTCCAGTTTTGCATCTCCTCATCGTTGAAGGCTCCGTTGAGTGATGAGTCGAACTCATCTTCATCGTCGAAGGCATAGTAAAGAGGTTCGAGCACCTTTTCATCGAAACCTGGTTTGATGAATTTGCGGGCTTTCCTTGCATAAGAACTTGGTGAGAAGATGGTTCTCATACTGAAGAACACCAGCACAACCAATACCACAACCGCATAGAAGTAGAGTATGAACTGTCCGAGGAACCTCACCAGGAAGTATAGTATCACCGCAATTATCAGTCCTCCTATGATAGAGCCGATACACCCCACATTTTCATCGTCGCGCAGGTTGATGAAATAAGTGCCGACTCCGAGTACAATACCCACTATCCAGATATAGTTCTGCAGATGGAGCGAACTCGTATCGACAAGGGGATTCTCGATGATGGAGAACACCAGCATGGCAAGTAATAATACCGCAGGCACTACAGCAAGCAGTAAGGTAAGAATATACTGTGCCAGATTACGGGCATTCAGACTGCGAATCTTCGACTTACCTTCACCAAGCAGCCTCTCAGCCTCCTTCACGGCACGGTTGTAACGGACTACCGGTTCCATCGTGTCGTCGATTCTCTCCATATCGAGCACATACTGCTGCAGGAGTTTTTCGTAAGTAAACTGAGGTTTTAGGTTGACCGTAGGGTCGTCCATGCGACATACAGCAAGGAAACCGCGCAGACCCTTATTCTCGAATTCGTCTTTCAGCACCTTCTTGCTTTCGCTGAACACCTCGTTCGGGGTAGTGACAGTCCTGTTCGAACCGGTAAAGAGATATTCCGGTGTAGCTCCGTAACCCTTGATAATCTTCATCCACGACGACTGGAAGAAATACAGATCATCGTCGGGACCCGCCTTCTCCTCATACTCTTGCGATTCGCGATCAGTAGCCGAATAGAACCATCGCAACTGATCCTTGAATCGGTAGCCCTTGGTATTGAGAAAATCAACAAAGTAGCGCTCTTCCACTGTATCGATTATACTCGCAGCCACACACCTGATCATATCGACTGATATCTGGCGGTTCAGCGGTGCGTACTCTTTTCTGTTCCAGATGCTATCAACCTTTTCAAGGTCCCCTTCGCAGATATTCCAGAATATGTTATATATCTTATTGAGGAATCGTCCTATTCCCTCGCCTGTCATAGCATAGTCCGGATGATTCGGATCATTTCGGAGGGCGATATCCGTCAGCGGATCTATCAGTTGTACGCGAAGCATATACACTCCGGCAAATACATTATCATCAGGGTCTGGAAAACTCTCCACGATGCTGGCATCGCGTACCCTCACCCACTCCTTGAAATAATCATCCTCCAGGTCGGAGATAGACTGGTCGTCAAGCAGCACATCGTTGCAGAAGTCGCTCACATCCTTCAGAGTCACACAGTCCTTCTCAACTGTTTCACCAGTCTCACGCGAAGTACCGACGAGGAGATAGGGACGTTTCGGATCCAGTGTACAGACAGCTGCAAAGCGTCCTAATTCGTGATTATCCTTTAATCGATTCTCCCATATATCATGTATTTCTCTAGCAAGTCCGGGATCACACTCCTTCAACCACTTCTCTACCGTTCCATCATAAAGGTAATGGATACCTAATTCCGGGTCTTCGCACATACAGTCTGCCAATTCCTTGGGAGTATTGGCATAAAGGTGTTTAGTCGCGCTGAAGGTTATGTTGAGATCTGCCAATCGCCAATCTTCCTCTACCTCCACATCCTCGCCCTCTATGGTGCGAACTATCTCATCGAGGTCCCAACGTTTACCGGGATCCTTTATAAGCAGCCCCCTGCATATCTTGTTCAGAGGGTCGGGCATATCCTCGGGAATCTCTATTCTGCCCTTTTTCTTGTCCATCGACAGTTCATGTTCCTTCTGGCGGAACTTCGCCTCGCCCATCCATAGCGAAAGAACCGTCATACCCAGAGAGTAGAAGTCGGCTTTAGGGGTCAGTTCGCAATAGGTCACCGCTCCCAAAGTACTGGTATTTTGCGGGTCATACACTTCAGGTGCTGCATAGGTAGGAGTACGGGTTTGCGGAGTACTTACCGACCCCTTCGGTCCCAACACGTCGGCGATACCGAAGTCGCACACTACGCTATTCCATGTATCTCTGTCTTTTATGAGTATATTGGCAGGTTTTATGTCCTTATGTATGATACCCGCCTTGTGCATTTCATCGAGGGCAAACGCCGTTTTCAGCATTATACCTGTTATAGCCTCTTTATTTCCTTTTATCCCGGCTGCTGCTGCACTACCTCCAGGCACATACTCCAACAGCTCGAAGTCTTCGGCATAATCCACTATTTCCACCAGAACATGTTTGTCGTTCAGTTTCTGCAGTGCAGGCATCACAGCCATATTCACTTTGGAAGTCGGGTTATATTTCTTCAGAGCATAGCGCCGTCTGCCTTTCTTCACTATGTATATGGTGCCTTCTCCTCCGCGACCTAACTCTTTTTCTACAATATAGTTTTTGCCGCCAACGGTAATAGTGTCGCCCTCTTTATAACCACTGGCGGGAAGAGGATTACCTGCCGGCACAGCTTTAAAAGCAGAAGCAGTCTTTTCCACAGGGCTAGCAGGGTTGCGGGGAGCCGTAGCAGTCTTCTCCACCTCAGGCATAGCTGGGTTGCGAGGGGCAGTCGCGGTCTTCTCAACCTCAGGCAT
>DEJD01000098.1:4620-7018 GCA_002353215.1 Prevotellaceae bacterium UBA2757 | reverse complement strand
AAAAGCCGTGGCGGTCTTCTCCACCTCTGGTTGTTTTATATCATCCGGATTCTCCATACTTATTATCTTTTATAGACTCTTCTTTCAGCTCTTGTTATATTCAATACAGCACCCTCGGTATTGGCATCGACCACTTGCCACAGATTGGCATCGGTCCACTTACCGCCAAATTCCTGATAAAGACATTCATTGGGATTCTTGTGCAACACTTTACATCTTTCACATTCCCATGCCATGCAGGGTTCCGGATTTATACCATACCATTTCTCTTCGATAATCTCCATCACGGCAACCTTACGGGCTGTATAGTAATTGCGCTGTTCTTGCGGAGTGCATCCTGCAGGAGGCAACATCTTTTCCAAATAGTCGTTTACATCTTCCAGTTGTTTCTTGTATTCATCAATTATTTCCTTACGACTGCGGTTCACCGTCTTTGGTTTTGCTGACTGCGGTTTTTCAGCAGGAGTAAAACCAATCTTCGACATGAGTTCCAGGTAGCGACGCTCTATATCGCTAAGTTCCTGAACTGTCTCCTCGTCCGCCTCTTCTTCGTCTGCTGCTTCCAGTTCAGCCTCCAGTTCGGCTATCCTCACTATAGACTGAACCACAGCCAGCACATTCTCATCGCTCTTTGCTTTCTCCACAGCCGCTCTTGCAGCTCGCGACAGCGGTTTACCACATTTCAAACAGAAGGAGCGGAAGTTTCGTGTACCACAGGTAGGACACACCACTCCGTCGGCAGGCATACCGCATTCAGGACAGTCCATATCCTCCGGACTCATCGGTGCTCCGCAGAAGGTGCAGTAATCCACCAGTTTCCATCCGCATTGGGGACACAATTCCATATCGGCTTCTACAGCCGCACCGCACTTGGGACAAGCACCTGTAGCAAGCTTCTCCTGAGTCTGAGCTACGGAAGCCGTCTTCTCTTGTGGTTTGGGAGCAGTGGCAACTTTCGCTGCCTCCTGTTCGCGTATTCTTACATTTGTATTAGGCATAGGTGTTTATTTAGAGTAGTTATTGGGAGTTTATGATGGAGTTATGGGTTTAATCCTCTGTTCGCATGAGTCCGCCAATAGCCTCGTTAATAACAGCGAATGCTTCGTTCAACAGTTTACGGCTACGAAATCCATCTACCTTGTAGTCCCTATCGGTTTCGAGTGCAAACGCAATGTTGCCGTAGAGCATTTCTCCGCTTCCGTATAGGATGGTTGCCGGCGCATTATCACCTACAGTTCTGTCTCCATAACCTCTGCGAGCCATCAGGAACACCAGATGACAACCTCTCAGATGCAGTTCCTCCGAGATAGCGTTCAGACGTGGTGTGAAGCGTACTACCTGTACACCGCCGTCGCAGCCCAACCATGATATGAGGTCTTCCTCCAGACTTCTCCAATCTTCATTCTCGCTCTGTTGAACCGACGCTATACCAAAGAAGTTCACAATAATATAGGCAGGGATAATAGCATCGTGCTCATCCACCTCTTCTTCGTGCTCTACCTCTTTTTCGTTATTAGTGTCAACCTTGTCTGCTCCTGTAAACATTGGCAAATCGTATTCTGTGAGCATCTGTCGATAGAATTCCTCTTCGTCAGGGCTGAGTTTACCGTCGGCAGCAATGACACAGAAGAGCATGTCGGAAGTGAACTGCTTCTCGTCCGCGTCAAATCTGCTGATACGTTCTAAAGCCTCTTCGTACGACATTTTTTCGGCATCATCAAGATATTCATTGAGCAGATCGGCTCTGCCCTCAAAATCGTATTGTGCCTTCAAACCTGTGATAATGGTATCAAATTCATCCTTTGTGAATTGTCCATCCATTTTTGCTGTTCCGTAACATAATTTTATAACGGCAACAAGGTCTTCAAATGTTGATGGTCCTCTCATAGTAGTAATTTTTTTAAAGTTATTATAATGTTGGTTAGATTCAAAAAGAAAACAGATAGCATTTTGTGCAGTTCCATCGACGATTTTTGAGGTCGTCGGGACTGATGAGGAAATTCAGTGTGCCACAGTCGTGAAACATCAGATTCCATCGGTCGTTTCCATCTATCTGCAACAGCGACATCATGCCGGGCATACACTGCGTCACTTCTTCGATATAGGGACTTCCCAACAACTTCAGTCCGTCGTCGCAGACATTGCCCTTTGAAAAGACTACAGTCTCGGCAGGCATCGTTGCCGGGGTGCCGTCGGGATAACTGACATGATGAGTATGCAGGTCGTCACATGTCGGTGAGTATAACACACGGAAATAATCCTGTTGCCATTCACCCATACCCGGATAGGCAGGAGTCTCCATGTCACCCAGGAAATAATCGAGGGCTGCAAAGAAGTAGAGCATACCCTCATGTGGTAGTAAATTGTCCGAATCCATCGGGCAAATATCCTCACAACG
>DEJD01000098.1:1626-4551 GCA_002353215.1 Prevotellaceae bacterium UBA2757 | reverse complement strand
GTGTCTCTGGCATATCGGGTTCTCCCCACCATTTGCTCTGACCGGTCAGCGGACTGTCCGCAGTATGTGTCTCAATCTTTATCATTATGCAGTAATAAATTCTTTACATCTCCGTTGGGGTATTTCATGCAGGAACTGACTGAGGGTATGTAGATGAGGTTGCCGTTATCATCCTCGAGTCGGCTGCCTCCATGTTGACTGACGATGTAGTCACCATAGCTGTCATGCAGCACGATGGTGAGGCGCATACAGTCATCACCTTCCGATTCGTCAATGTCGTGTTCGACGACCTGTTTAGGAGCGCCCGACTGCACCATGCCGTTATGCCAGAGTCGGGCAATGTAGCGGCTGCAATACTGCGTAGGCATACACAACTCCACGCCTTGGCGGTGGCCGCCAGAGAACATGGCAATGCAGTAGTTGAAACCGGTGGAAGTGCAGATGCGGTAAAGCCCTGTGAGCAGAAAACTATCAAATTTGCTGTCGGTTTCTATCCAAGCATGCCCGATGTAGTCGCCATTGGCAAAGGTATAGCGTCCTTCGGCTGTGTAGGCGGGATTTTTGTTGCTGGCAGTGAACAGGTGGAAGCAACCCTTGAAGTAGTCACCATTGGGAAGCCACACTTCACCTTCGCCGATGGGGTCGTTCAATTCCCGACTTTTGACTCTCGACTCGATACTCTTGTCCCCCGACTGTATGAAGAGTGGTTTTTCGATGGCATACTTGACATTTGTGACCATGTCTTGGCAGACACCCATCTGTCCGCCCAAGCCGCTGTATCCTACCGTCTGCTCCTTACCTGGCGTGAGGCGAAAGGTCTTGCCGGAGTATTCCAGTTCGAGGAGTGTTATATCGTATTGTCGCACGATGCTGTTGGGGAGTCCAGGCAAAGGTTTGCCAACTTCGATTGTATTCAAATCAACTTCAACCGTTTCTTTCAGACTTCTATTTACAATGGCACCGCGGTCACTGTGTTCTTCATAACGACTGATAATGATTGTTGCTTCCATATTTGTTTAATTCATTAGTTAGTCGAACATCACGCGAGGGTTCAGTTCTGCGGGTGAATGCCACACTATACCGCGCTCGGCAAGCACGGCTCGCAGTGTCGGCCAATGAGCGTGGCAGAAGCCCATGCCTCGTGGTATGTCTTTGAGTCTTCGGTCTGCCTCTTTCTCTGCCTCATAGTAGTTCTCTTCCCATTCCGGTGTTCGTTCTATAGGGTCTGCCTTCAAGTGACGGCCATATTTCTCACGGAAAGCATCGGCACTAAGATGTTCTGTGTCAATATAATCCGACAGACGCTTAATATCCGAGGCTACCTCTTCCTCTGTGGGATAGCGTTCGGGGTCTTGTTCCTCAGAAGCCTTAACCAATTGCAGTTTGTAGTTCAGGATGCTCAGCACCAGTCGCGGCACATCATATTCAGGCAGTTGCGCGATGATGGCCTCACATGCCAGTGCCTTACCCATCGGTGTCTCCTCAGGGTCGTCGATGTCCTTTACCAACTGCACAGACTCCTGAGCAAGCGGAATGTTCTTCCACATCCCCATCTCCTCTGAATTCTCGCGCATATGCTCCACGTTCTCTATCAGACGTTTTATTCTCTCTTTGTTTGTCATAGCGGTATTTAGTTGGGTTTACATACAAACGACTTCCAACGAGTCCTCGATGGTATAGTCGTAATCCTCGTCGTAGATGGTGGCAGTAGCACGCCGCACGTCTTCGTATTTCTGGGTTTCGCCACGGCGTATAGTAGCCTCGACGGGATTGCCGTCTTTGGTGAACACACCTCTCACCTCGAAAGTGACACTGTCGGCAGTCACAGCCAAAATCCTGATGCCAGCGTCGGTCATATCTAAATTATAGCCGCGCCACAGTGTGGCAGCCTTTTCATAAAGCATCATACCCTCCTCTGCAAATAGCAGGAAACATCCGCTTTTATTATAGTCGAATCCACTGTGTTTCTCGGTGACAATCAGCGTTGGATTCTTCATCGAGGGGTCTGGCACATAGCTTTCAGGAATGAACCTGTCGTCTTCCCAGTCACCCTCATATCTGAGTCCGTTCTTGAAGGTATAGACACCATGTCCGTGCTTCGAGCAGTATGCTTTAAATCCGCCCTCGAAGCGGTCGCCGTTGGCATATTCCCACACACCGTTTCCAACAGTATTGTCATCCTCAAACTCTCCCTCGAAACGATCCTGACCGTTTACGAAATAGCCGTCGAAGCTGTCTTTCACCACAACACCATGTCCGTGACGCTTACCTTCGCGGAAGCCGCCAGTATATGTTTCAGAGACAGAAGCCAGATGCACACCCCTCTCGTCACTTGTCGTGCTGACACCCTGTCCGTGCTCTTTGTCGTCGAGCCATTCGCCTTTGTAGTCGTATCTATGGGATGCTCCGCCCCCCTTGCTGAACTGGCAGTAATGTCCCTTTCCACAACGCTTGCCATGTTCCCACCGTCCCCTGTATTCGCCATAGTAGCCATTGAGGTTGTAGTCCATACGACCCTTGCCATGCGGTAGGCTGTCAGCATCTACTTCTCCCTCATAAACGTCTCCATTCTTAAACCTAATAGTTTTTTTCATATTGTCAGTCTTGGTCTAAAACCAGTTTGAGTGTCAAATAAAACTTGGTGTAGTTCATACCTCGCTCACCGAAGTGGTAGTACCAGTGCTCTGTGTCTATGGTATCTTCCATAATGCCATGCTGAAAGGTCAGCGAGTGCTCGTCGAAAGCCTTCACCACGATGGGGGCGTAGAGTTCGCCCCACTCTCCGCTCATCGGCAGTCTCGCAATTGACAACTCTTCGCCTGCCTTTACGGGGAACTCCGGATTAGGATTTTCCTCCGTCGGACGGTCAAACAAAATGCGGTGGCATTCTGAATGGAAATCAGCGCTCCAGTCCACTTCCAGCGC
>DEJD01000098.1:249-1560 GCA_002353215.1 Prevotellaceae bacterium UBA2757 | reverse complement strand
TTTAGATTGATTATTTATTCCTTTTATTCTCAATATACTGTCGCGGAGTCATCCCCGTCACCTTGGTAAAGGCACGACGGAACGTGGACATAGAGGCAAAACCGCTTTCTCGCGCCACATGTTCGATGGTATAGTCAGGGTGTTCGTCAAAAAGTGCCAATACCGAACGCTCTATTCGCAACTGATTGATATAATCATAGAACGACATACCGATTACCTGACTGATATAATTGCTTACATAGGTACGGTTAGTACCCATCGCACTTGCCAGTTCCGGCAGGGTCAGGTCGGGATTCAGGTACAGTTTTTCGCGTTCCATCACGCTCTCAAACACATTCCTATCAATAGGAGGCGCACTGACCACACGTTCATTCTTAGGCAAATCCCCATCAAAAAGTGCCATTTCTTCGGCATCTACGGCTTTTGGCTGGAAGTTCCAGCTGTAATGCAGCACCATAAGCCACAACAGAATAATCAATATGTAATAAATGATATCTGTCCACACCTCAGCATAAAACGAAGTGAACAGCCATCCCAGCTGACCTACGATGGCAAAGATAAACAGATAACGCAACCATGAAGCATCGATTTTTTCTATTTCAGAGTACTCCATACGCACATACTTCATGCTCCTTCTCATCTTCACATAACCCACACCAACAACTGTCCAGGCAAAAATCCAAAGGAAAATGGAATAGGCATATACCACCTCCGTCTGCTGTATCACGGCATATACGGCAGTAAAAAGCAGGAATGGTATAAAAAACAGAATCAAGCGTTTCCACGTAGTCCATCCCGGCATTACCACCTCGGCGACTAAAACCATATAAGTCAGAGCCGACCATCCGTCAATCATCATAATCCACTCCAACACATCCTTGCGGTACATGTCGGGGAAAGTAAGAATCAAGTCCTTTCCGCACCAGACAGCCCATATAGCCATGATAACCCCCACCACGGTCTGAAACCTGGTACGATCCTTTCGCCAGAAAAGAATATGAATAGCAAAAGCGCCGAAAATGGCAGTAGCGAACCCTATCAGAAATGTAGAAATGTTTATCACGGTTATAAAAGAATGAACAGTTATATGTCACAAAAGTACAAAACAAATCTTATTCTAAAACAATTGCCCCAAACAATTACACTTTTTTTTTACGCAATGAACCTTTTTTTACGCAATGACTCACTAAAGGAGTTAGGATAAAAAAAACTGACTGGGCAAATTACCTGGTCAGCTTTTTTCTGTTACTTCATCTTGAATGCCATTGCGTAGAGTTTCATCTGTTTTACCATGGCAAGGAGACCGTTGGA
>DEJD01000098.1:0-176 GCA_002353215.1 Prevotellaceae bacterium UBA2757 | reverse complement strand
AGGGTGCGAATGAGAAGGGTTACGAGTCCCTTGACGATGAGTGCATCGCTCTCTGCCTGGAAGTGGATGGTGCCCTGCGGAGTGAGATCTGCCTGAAGCCATACACGACTCTGACATCCGTCGATGAGGTTTGATTCTGTTTTGTACTGGGCTGGCAGGGGTTCCTGCTGACTGCC
>DEJD01000097.1 GCA_002353215.1 Prevotellaceae bacterium UBA2757 | reverse complement strand
AACCAGCTGAGCTAAACGCCCTCATTTATTTGTGCATTATTTCAATTTTCATGAGACCCGCACCCGAATCTCTATTGTGCTCCGGAAGGTGTTCCTTTCCAAAAGCGAGTGCAAAGGTAAGCACTTATTCCGACGTGACCAAATCTTTTTGAGAATTTTTTCTTACTTCTTTATAAAAAGATTACTCACCAATGCTGCAACCGCCAAAATTACAGCTAATAACACAGTCATCAAATCCATCATCCGCAAATCGAACTATCTTTAATCTTATTAATACTTAACTGAGACTTCCTAAAACAATCTTAATTACCTTAGACTAACTCCCATCGAAAAATCAAACTTACTTTTTACCTATGAAAAAAAACTTATTCTATCAAAACCAAGTGTACAATATTAATAATACACCTGAATTTGACACGACAAAGGTAGGGAGCAGACAAATACATAGCAAGAATCAAGGAAAAAAAATTACAAAAAGCATTTGATTTCTTGACCATCATCAATCATTGTGCACCCAAACACAGAATGCACAAAAATACATTTGCCAAAAAAACTTAACTATTCAATCTAACGCGTCAGATAGTTTGCTAAAAATGCCTGAAACCCCTACATTTGTAGGAAAATAAGCAAAAGAAAAGAAGTAATTATGAATTACACATTGAAATTCAACATAGAATACTACACTGAATGGGGTGAGGATCTTCGTGTGCAGATAAGGTACAGGATGAAGGACGGTTACCTGTCAGATATGGAGGAGATAAAACTCAATACTGATGAAGGCAGGTTCTGGTATGGGTATAAGGATGTGCAGAACGGAGAAGCAGTCGGGGTGCAGTATCTGTATGCCATGTACAAAGACGATGTACTGGTATGGACAGAATGGGAGATAGCTCCACATAAGATACTGTTTTCCGAAGGTACATGGATGTATGACATAGAAGACAGGTGGCGACCGATACCTGAAGACCTTCCATTGTTTTCGAGTGCCTATACAGAATGTGTGGGACCTGTAGAGCAATCGGGAAATAGCAACCAACCGACAACGGGAAGTCCATACTCCATCACCTTGCAGTTGAGGGCTGTAGAACCGAGACTGAAGAAAGGTGAGCACTTAGCAATCTGTGGCAGTACTCCACAACTGGGAGAATGGCGTTTTCCGCAGCGCATGCAGTTGGTAGCCCTGCAGGAATGGGGAGTAAATCTGGATGCCAACATGTTGTACCACGAGGCAGAATATAAATATGTAGTTATAGATGACTACAACAATATAATCAGGTGGGAAGAAGGTGACAACAGATCGTTGCGCAGTCCACAGATGCAGACTGGTACGATGTTGGTGAAGACCACTACGAGTCCGAATATGGACATTCCGAACTGGAAAGTAGCAGGAGTGGTGATACCTGTATTCTCACTGCGCACGAATGGCAGTTATGGTATAGGAGACTTCGGAGACCTGAGAACCTTTATTGGCTGGGCTTCGAAAGTAGGCATGCATGCCATACAGATATTGCCAATCAACGACACCATAATGAGTGGCACATGGCAGGACTCCTATCCGTACAATGCCATAAGCATATATGCCTTTCACCCAATATACTGCGATCTGAGGGCATTGCCGGCACTGCACGACAAACTGCAGATGGAGAAATTCATGATGTCGCAGCAGAACCTGAATGCATTGCCGCACATTGACTATGAGAAGGTATTTGCAAGAAAGATGAAATACCTCAGAATGATATATGTTCAGGAAAGAGACAACACATTTGCTACGGACGACTACAAGCAATTCTTCGAAAGCAACAAAGACTGGCTTGTGCCGTATGCAGCATTCAGTTATCTGAGAGACCAGTATCATAATGCCAACTTCACGACATGGCCTCATCACAGCAAATACAACAAAAAGAGTATAGAACGCATGTGTGAGGAGGGTTCGCCTGAATTTGAGGGAGTAGCCTTATACTATTATATACAATACCAGTTGCACCTGCAACTTACGGAAGTAAGACAGGCAGCAAGGGCAAACGGCATCATCATCAAGGGTGACATACCTATAGGAATCAGTCGCGACAGTGTGGAGGCATGGACAGCTCCCCATCTGTTCAATATGGACGGACAGGCAGGAGCACCACCCGATGCATTCTCTACGAACGGTCAGAACTGGGGATTCCCGACCTACAACTGGGATGCGATGGCAGCAGACGGTTATCAGTGGTGGATAAGGAGATTCCAGAAGATGGCAGAATACTTCGATGCCTACCGCATAGACCACGTATTGGGATTCTTCCGCATCTGGGACATACCGATGCACAGTGTGCACGGACTCCTTGGACAGTTCTCCCCTTCTCTGCCTATGAGCATCAAAGAGATAGAGAGTTACGGACTGAGATTCAACGATGACATGACACGTCCGTACATAACCGACAAGATGGTAGAGGACATCTTCGGATACAAGAAAGACCTCATCACCCTACTCTATCTGAACAGGCGCAGTGATGGCAGGTACGACCTGAAACCAGAATATGACACCCAAAGGAAGATACAGGGTATGTTTGCCGGGAAGGAAAGTGAGGATGACCAGCAGGTGCGCGAAGGACTATATGCACTGGCATCGAACGTATTGTTTATCCATGACAGGAAACGTCCTGAATTGTACCATCCACGTATTGCAGCACAGAACGACTATGCATTCAAAGACATGAATGAATATGACCAGAAAGCCTTCAATATGTTGTACGATGACTATTACTACCGTCGTCACAATCAATTCTGGTATGATGAAGCAATGAAAAAACTGCCTATCCTGACACAATGCACACGAATGCTGGTTTGTGCGGAAGACCTGGGAATGGTGCCAGAATGTGTGGCATGGGTAATGGAACGCCTGCGCATAATCAGTCTGGAGATACAGACCATGCCAAAACAGGCAGGACTGGAATTCAGCAGATTGCAGGACAACCCATACCGTTCGGTAGCCACCATAGCTACTCACGACATGCCTCCATTGCGTCAGTGGTGGGATGAGGACTATCAGAGAGCTCAGAGTTTCTACAACAATGCATTGCATAATGACGGACCAGCACCCCATCCGGCACCGGAATGGTTGTGCGAAGACATCGTAGCACGTCACCTCTTCTCTCCTTCGATACTATGTCTATTGTCGCTGCAAGACTGGTTGTCGATAGACGAGAGAGTCAGGCTGGCAGATCCGAACGGAGAGAGAATCAACATACCGTCCAACCCACGTCATTACTGGCGTTACCGTATGCATCTGACCATAGAACAGCTGATGCAATCATACGACCTGAATAACAAAATCGCAGCACTTATAAACAACTCCGGAAGGGCATGAAAAGAAGAAAGAAGAAAAAACAACACGCTTCAGCCAAGAAAAAATTCGTGGCAGCATTCTGCATTATAGTATTATTATTTGCAGCTATACGTCACTTCACAAATCCCAACATCCCTACTAACAATAGGGGGAAAGAAGAGGTTGAGGTGAAAGATGTAGATATGGAGAATGCGGAGACACTGGACAGAGACATGAGAACACGTACTGCTCTGTCGCCACGCAAGATGTATGGAGTACCAAAGAAATTCAACCGTGTGAAGGGAGTGTATTCGTGGGAAGAATGTTTTCCGGACATAAACGACGTGCAGCTGGTGGCAGCGCAAACCAACGGCATAAGACCAGCACGGAACAGAGAAGAACTGGAACAGTTGGTAGAACAGCATAAACTGGTAAACATATGTCATTCGCCATACTACAGAGTAGATAACCTGTCGCACTCAGTGCCGTTGCTCGTTCCGAAGGCACAGCACCTGTTGAACACCATATGTCTGAACTTCGCAGACTCACTGCAATCGAAAGGACTGCCATTGCATCTGCCTATAGTAACCTCGGTACTGCGAACTGCAGATGACGTGTCGAGACTGCGCAAGGGAAATGGCAATGCCACAGAAAACTCCTGTCACTGTTATGGAACCACGGTAGATATCACATACAACCGGTTTGTGCCGCTGGTAGGATATCACGACGCCAATATACCGCTCCTGAGATGGGACTTCCCAATGAAGCAGGTGTTGGCAGAAGTATTGCGTGACCTGCGTCAGCAAGGCCTCTGTTATGTGAAACATGAAAGGAAACAAGCCTGTTTCCACTTAACGGTAAGATAAAACCAAGGAAATCATCACGATGCTCTTACATCCGTTGCCACCAGGTACTGATGACATACCGTCACCAGAACAGTTTACCTACCCTTTCCGCTACAAGCCCCATCCGTTGTGTGTAGCGGCAGTGGAGGACATCACTCCTGTGTGCAGGCAACTGCTTGAGAAAGAAAAGAGCGGTAAGATGTTTGGAGTGATGATAGTAGAAGCAGAAGGAAAACGCTATTACCTTGCCGCCTTCTCAGGCATGACAGGTGGCACGTACCTGCAGGAAGGATTCGTACCACCAGTTTATAACCTGCAGACCGAGGGCAGTTACTTCAAACAGGAAGAAGCGAATATAACTGCCATAAACCAGAGGATAGCCAACGGAGAAGACACCCCAGAACTGCGTAAAGAGAGGAAACAGCGTTCCATAGCCCTGCAGCAGTGGTTGTTCGAACAATTCCACCTGTTAAATGCCAGGGGCGAGAGCAAATCGCTGACAAGTCTTTTTGAGGATCATCCCCAGATACTTACAGCTGAAGAATACTTCAACGGCAAGAGGCAAGCACAGGCAGGGAGTCGCATCCCTTCGGGTGCCGGAGAATGTTGTGCCCCCAAGTTATTGCAATATGCCTATCGGCACAGTCTGAAACCACTTTGCATGGCAGAATTCTGGTTAGGTCCCTCGCCCAAGGACGAAGTGAGGATAGACAGTCAGTACTACCCTGCCTGTAATTCGAAATGCAAACCCATCCTGCGACATATGTTGGAGGGACTGAATGTAGAGGGAAACCCCATGCTGAGTACTGCTCGTGAACAGGCAAAGAAAGTGGAATACATATATGATGATGAAGACATGGCAGTGGTGTATAAACCAGCAGGGCTGCCCTCTACCCCGGGGAACGATGACATGCCGTCGCTATTGGACATAGTTAGGCAACGGTGGGCTGAAGCAGTGAATGTACACCGCCTGGATATGGACACCTCGGGAATAATCGTGTTTGCACTGAATGAAAAAGCATATAAACAGTTGCAGGAGCAGTTTGTAAAACAGGCAGTGGGCAAGACCTACGTAGCCCTGTTAGAAAGGCCTGTAGCTGAGAGTGTGCCAAGGAAAGGCACTATTACCCTACCATTATTACCGAACCCGTTTGACCGTCCCCGTCAGATGGTCAGTTACGAGCATGGGAAAAGAGCCGTTACGGAGTATGAGTTACAGGATGGAACGCGAGTGGTGTTCCACCCCAAGACAGGTCGCACCCATCAGTTAAGGGTACACTCAGCCCACGGTGACGGACTTGGTGTACCCATAAAAGGAGATGCACTATACGGGAGGGCAGCAGACAGGTTGTACCTGCATGCGGAACGTATAGAAATAAAACATCCCCGCACAGGTGCAGGGATGATATTTGAAAGGAAAGCGGACTTTTAAGCTTCTGCGAACTGATCCTTACCTACTCCGCAGAGAGGGCATTCGAAATCATCTGGCAGATCCTCGAAAGCAGTACCTGGTGCGATACCCTTCTCAGGTACGCCTACTTCCGGGTCGTATTCCCATCCGCATACTTCACATACGTATTTTGACATATATTTAATAGTTTAGAGGTTAGAGGTTAGAGGTTAGAGAGCCGCCTCGAGATTTCGAAATTTCGAAAAAGGTGGGGCGGCAAATAATTTACTTTCCGAAGTATCTGTTGTAGAGTCCCTGGAAGCCGGCACCGTGGCGAGCCTCATCCTTAGCCATCTCGTGAACAGAGTCGTGGATAGCATCGAGGTTGAGTTTCTTAGCTACCTTAGCGATGTCGAGTTTAGCTGCACAAGCACCTTCCTCTGCTTCCATGCGCTTCTTGAGGTTAGTCTTTGTATCCCAAACCATTTCTCCGAGCATCTCAGCGAAACGAGAAGCGTGGTCAGCCTCTTCGTAAGCATAGCGACGGAAAGCTTCTGATACCTCAGGATAGCCTTCGCGGTCAGCCTGACGAGCCATAGCGAGATACATACCTACTTCGCAGCATTCGCCGTTGAAGTGGTCCTTCAAACCCTGAAGAACGAAAGCACCTTCTTCGCCTGCAGGAATAGCCTTTGCAACACCAATTTCGTGTTCGCAAGCAAAATTAAGACCTTCTGTTACTTCCTTCTCAATGAACTTTGAGCCAGGAACTTTACACTGTGGACACTTCTCTGGTGGAGTGTCACCTTCATGTACATAGCCACATACTGGGCATACCCATTTCTTTGCCATAATAATGTTAGATTTAAATGTTAATACTAGGTTGTCGGTGCAAAAATACGACCTTGTAAGTGAATTACAAATAAAATCCGATTATTTTTTTCATAAATAATCAAAAAGGACATAACTTTGGGAACGAAAAAAATGAAAAATGTCGAGAGTCGAGGGTCAAGAGTCGAGAGTCGAGAGT
>DEJD01000104.1:19122-22058 GCA_002353215.1 Prevotellaceae bacterium UBA2757 | reverse complement strand
GCGGCATGGTCGCTGGCAATTCCAACTGTTTTTATTTCCATAGATATATGAGATTCTATTTTGAAAACAGATACTCTGTGTGGGTGATAATAAACGGAAGGGAAGATAAGTTGTCTTAACTCCCCCTCCGCGTTATTTAATTAGAATAGTTTTTTTACCTGATTGTAAACGTTTTCTGCTGTATAACCGAGTTTCTCATCGAGTACTTTGTAAGGGGCTGAGAATCCGAATGATTCCAATCCCCAAATAGTACCTTCAGCAGCAGGAACAAGTCCGATGAGGTTAACAGGGAGACCTGCTGTCATACCGAACTTCTTAACTCCTGTAGGAAGTACAGACTGCTGATAAGCAACTGGCTGCTCGCGGAAGAGACCTTCAGAAGGAACGCTTACGATGCGTACTTTCTTACCATCCTTGCGGAGAAGTTCTGCACCAGCGACGAGTGTAGAAACTTCTGAACCTGTAGCAACGAGGATGACATCAGGATTTTCGTCTGAACCTGCTACAATGTAACCACCCTTTGCGACCTGACTGTAGTCATTGCCAGCTGGCAAGTTGTTGATGTTCTGGCGTGACAGGATGAGTGCTGTAGGTGTTGACATGTTTTCCATTGCCAATGCCCATGCTGCAGTTGTTTCCTGTGCGTCAGCAGGACGGAGCACGAGTACAGATGGTTTGCCGTGATGATTGTGGAGTTTCTCCATGAGACGAATCTGTGCTTCTTGTTCAACAGGTTCGTGAGTAGGTCCGTCTTCACCAACACGGAATGCATCGTGCGTCCAAATGAACTTAACAGGGAGTTCCATAAGGGCAGCCATACGAACTGCTGGTTTCATGTAGTCGGAGAATACAAAGAATGTACCACATGCAGGGATTACACCTCCATGAAGAGCCATACCAATACAGCAACATGCCATAGTAAGTTCGGCTACACCAGCCTGGAAGAATGCACCTGAGAAATCACCCTTAGTGAAGGCGTGAGTCTTCTTGAGGAATCCGTCTGTCTTATCTGAGTTAGAAAGGTCGGCACTAGCACAGATCATGTTTGGAACCTGTTCTGCGAGTACACTCAGACATGCAGCTGATGCCGAACGAGTTGCATCGTTGTCTTTCTGTACACATTTGCTCCAGTCAATCTTTGGAGCCTTGCCGCTAAACCAGTCTGCCTGCTGAGCAGCTTTGTCTGGATTAGCTGCAGCCCAAGCTTTTTCTTCTGCATAACGTGCTGCACATATAGTTTCCAGTTCCTTAGCGCGATTTGCATAGAGTTCCTTAACGTCTGGGAATATCTGGAATGGGTTTTCTGGATCGCCACCGAGGTTCTTAATTGTGTTGATGTATGCATCGCCACCAAGTGGAGCACCGTGAGTCTTGCAGTTTGCTTCGTATGAAGAACCGTCTGCTTTCAGAGCGCCCTTACCCATAATACACTTACCAATGATAAGAGTTGGTTTGCCTTTGACTGCTTTAGCCTGATCGAGAGCCTTGCGGATTTGAGCAGCATCGTTTCCGACGATTTCGATTACTTCCCATCCGAGTGCACGATATTTAGCAGCTGTGTTCTCGTTCATTACGTCCTTTGTTTCTGTTGAGAGCTGGATGTCATTTGAATCGTAGAACATGATAAGGTTGTCGAGTCCGAGGACAGATGCAATACGAGCACCGCCCTGAGAAATTTCCTCTTGTACACCTCCGTCAGAGATGTATGCGTAGATAGTTTCTTTCTCAAATGTAGGGTTTCCTGTGTGAGCTGCAAGGAATTTAGCTGCGATAGCTGCACCAATTGCAAATACATGACCCTGTCCAAGTGGACCTGATGTATTCTCAATGCCTCGAGCAATATCAAACTCTGGGTGACCAGTAGTAGGGGAGCCCCACTGTCGAAGTTGTGCCAATTCGTCGAGAGAGAACTTACCGATGAGACATAACTGAGAATAGAGCATTGGAGCCATATGACCTGGATCGAGGAAGAAACGGTCACGACCTACCCATTCTGGGTTCTTTGGGTCGTACTGCAGATACTCTGAATAAAGTACGTTGATGAAGTCGGCACCACCCATAGCACCACCTGGGTGACCTGATTTTGCTTTCTCTACTGCACTGGCAGCAAGGATGCGGATATTATCCGCTGCATGGTTTAATACTTTAATATCGTTCATAACAAATGATTATTTTTTGCATTTTACGGCAGCCTGTTCGATACCAAGACATGCCTTGTAATTTTCAATGTAACGGTTGAAGCCAGCTACATCCTCAGGAGTTGGAGCTACTTCGCTACCTGTGTTGCCTGCGAATACTACTTCTTCAAGCCAGTCAGCAAGATTGCGGTTCTCTGGGTTGTTAACAACATATGCAGCCAAGAGTGCAATACCCCATGCACCACCTTCTCCTGCAGTTTCCATCACAGAAATAGGGGTGTTGAGTGCTGCTGCAAGCATGCGCTGACCTACGATTGGTGTTGTGAAGTAACCGCCATGACCCATGATGCGGTCAACACGTACCATTTCTTCATTGAGAAGAATGTCGTTTCCGAGTTTCAAAACTCCGATAGCACCATAGAGATGAGCGCGCATGAAGTTAGCAAGGTTGAACTTGTCGTTAGCAGAACGTACAAAGAGTGGACGTCCGTCTTCAAGACCAGTAACAGGTTCGCCGGAGATGTAGTTGTAGCTGATGATACCACCACAATCAGGGTCTCCCTTCAGAGCTGTGTTGAAGAGGTTTGTGTAGAGTTCGTTTGTATTCTGCTTGATTCCAAGCATCTCTGCGTATTCCTTGAACATCTTAACCCATGCATTGATATCGCTTGTACAGTTGTTACAGTGTACCATTGCTACGAGTGAACCGTCAGGAGTTGTAACCATATCAATCATTTCGTATGGTTTTGACAGAGGCTTTTCGAGTACAATCATTGAGAATGAAGATGTACCTGCACT
>DEJD01000104.1:16201-19067 GCA_002353215.1 Prevotellaceae bacterium UBA2757 | reverse complement strand
GCATCACCTTCTGGAGGACATACTGGAATACCTGCCTTCAAATGACCTGATACGTCGAGTTTGTAAGCACCTTCAGGAGTAAGGAATCCTGCATTTTCACCTGCATTGAGTGATTTTGGAAGAATGTCAAGCAGTTTCCACTTGAATCCATAAGGTTCAACAAGTTTGTCAAACTTAGCCACCATAGTAGCATCATAAGTCTTGGTATCTGGGTCAACAGGAATCATACCTGATGCATCACCAACTCCAAGTACCTTCTGACCGGTAATCTGCCAATGGATATATCCGGCAAGAGTAGTGAGGAATTCGATATTCTTTACATGCTCTTCATTGTCAAGAATGCACTGATAAAGATGAGAAATACTCCAGCGGAGTGGTATGTTGTAGTTAAAGAGCTCTGAGAGTTTTGCTGCAGCCTTACCTGTGTTTGTATTGCGCCATGTGCGGAATGGAACAAGGATGTCGTTTCCCTTGAATGCCATATAACCGTGCATCATTGCGCTTACACCGATAGCAGCCAGTGTCTCGATTTCTACTTCGTACTGAGCAAGAACATTCTTACGAAGGTCTGCATAGCAGTCTTGCAGTCCGTACCAAATAGCTTCGGTAGAGTAGGTCCAGAGTCCGTCAACGAGTTGATTTTCCCATGTATGGCTACCTTGAGCTATTGGGTTGTTGTTTTGGTCGATAAGTACTGCTTTGATACGAGTAGAACCGAATTCGATTCCCAATATCGCTTTTCCAGCTTCTATTGTTTGTTTTGCATTCATAGTAGTTAGAATTGTTTGTAACCCTCTTTATTCTAAATCCATATTATCACCTTCGCAAAAGAGAAGAGTATGGTGTCCCTCCTCATAATGGGGAGGGACAATAGGAGAGGGTAGATTAGTTTTACTTCAGAGCCTTGTTGAGCATGTAGTAGATCTCGTTCATCTGCAGATTATGCTTGAACTCGCTAATCTGAGTGTTCTTGTTGATCTTAACATACTCGATGCCTAGCATCTCAGCGAAGTCTTCCCAATATTCTTCTGTGATATCGTAAGAGAATGCGCTGTGGTGAGTACCACCTGCGAGAATCCATGCACCAGCACCGATTTCGAATGAGGGCTGTGGAACCCAAAGAGCAGATGCTACAGGGAGGTTTGGCATTGGCTTTGGTTTGATACATTCAACTTCCTGAGAGATGAGACGGAAGCGGTTTCCGAGATCAACGACAGTTGCCTTGATACCACGACCTACCTTAGAAGTGAATACGAGACGAGCTGTCTGCTGCTTACGGATACCGATGCCGAGGAAGTGTACTTCGAGAGTTGGTTTGTCAACTGCGATGAGTGGACATACTTCGAGCATGTGGCTCTGCAGACAAGAACTGCGGTCGCCAGCGAAGTTAAGTGTGTAGTCCTCAAGGAATGAGCATCCTGTAGGCATACCCTGCTGGATAACCCAGAGTGTACGATAGAGACAAGCTGTCTTCCAGTCTCCCTCAGCTCCGAATCCATAACCTTCTTCCATCAAACGCTGTGATGCAAGACCTGGAATCTGGTCGAAACCGACGAAGTTTGGATCTGTGATGTCAGCATCTCCAAGGTCGTCGAAGTTAGTAGTGAATGCAGTAGCACCTTCGTCCTTCAATACGCGACGGAGTGCAATTTCTGCCTTTGCAGCATTCTTTACTTTCTCCCAATAAACCTGTTCGCCGCTCTCGTCAATCTTAATTGTGTAGAGCTTCTTGTATTCTTCAACAAGTGCATCTGCTTCAGCATCTGTTACCTTCTTGAAGTAGTCCATGAGTGAACTTACTGGGTAGTAGTCAACATGGTAACCCATGCGCTGTTCAAATTCAACACGGTCACCATCTGTTACTGCTACGTTGTTCATGTTCATACCGAACATCAGACAGCGTACGTTCTTTGCGTCAGCTACACCAGCTGCAACACGTGCCCAAACAGCGATTTGCTTCTGAGCTTGTTCGTCTTTCCAGTAACCGCAAACAACCTTGCGAGGAACGCGCATACGAGTGCAGATATGACCGAATTCGATGTCTCCATGAGCACTCTGGTTGAGGTTCATGAAGTCCATGTCGATTTCGCTCCAAGGAATTTCAGCGTTGTATTGAGTGTGGAAGTGGAGAAGTGGCTTCTGAAGATCCTGCAGACCCTTAATCCACATCTTTGCTGGAGAGAAAGTATGCATCCAGGTGATGATACCTGCACACTTCTCATCATTGTTTGCTGCTTTCATAACAGCTTCAACTTCCTTTGAAGAGTTAGCTGTGCCCTTATATACAACTTTAATAGGG
The DNA here is from genome assembly GCA_002353215.1 of Prevotellaceae bacterium UBA2757. The sequence goes on along the minus strand of DEJD01000104.1, from coordinate 16,768 downwards.
ATAAGTCCGCCGTTGTTCAGGCCGTCAACCATTTCCTTTGAGTGTCCGTCAACGATTTTAACTGTTTCGCCTCCATAGAGAAGCTGTGCTCCGGTTACCCACCAAAGCTCAAGATTTTCAAATGCTTTCATACTTTTCTAGATTTTGATGTTATTAATATGTTTTGATTATGTGTGTATATTATTACCAGAATAGGATTTTCTTTATAATATATTATGTGTGTCAGAATTAGTGCTTCTGACCTTTCTGACCATAGTAAGCATTAGGACCGTGTTTGCGGTTGTAGTGCTTTTCTACAAGCAGCGGATTCATAGTCAGGTTTGGATTAACAGAGAATGCTACGAATGCCATTTTTGCACATTGTTCCATAACCTTTGCATTGTAAACTGCATTGTCAGGAGATGTACCCCATGAGAATGGTCCGTGGTTCTTTACAAGAACTGCAGGAGTGTGGTCTGGATTAATTTTGCGGATATTCAGGATTTCGTCAACTATGACATTACCTGTTTCCAGTTCATACTGACCTTCTACTTCAGCCTTAGTCATATCGCGAGTACATGGAATGTC
>DEJD01000104.1:5909-16117 GCA_002353215.1 Prevotellaceae bacterium UBA2757 | reverse complement strand
CCCTTGATATTTGGAAATGCTTTGTAAAGTACGAGGTGGGTAGGGGTGTCGCTTGATGGATTCAGGTCGCCCTCTACAACTTTTCCTGTATTGAGGTCAACAACAACCATATCGCTTGCTTTCATGTCATCGTAGCTTACACCTGATGGTTTGATGACTACAAGTCCTTTCTCACGGTCGATACCGCTTACATTTCCCCAAGTGAATATTACAAGTCCCTGACGAACGAGGTCAAGATTTGCCTTGAATACTTTTTCTTTTAATTCTTCTAACATGTTGAATTATTTTTTAGCGTAATAAGTGGAAAGGCTTGATAGCCAATCCACTTCCCACAAATATTAATTACCAGAAATACCAATAGAAACAAGCACAGAGACCTACAACGATGAGTGTGCCAATGATATCGAATGTGCCCCAGCTCTCCTTGATTGACTTCTTGAAGTCTGATGAGAAAGTGATAGCATCGATTTGAGCTGCTGTAGGAGCTGGTGTGATGAATGAAACAGCATAGATGAAAACAAGCAGGAAGACGAGCAACCAGCACTCGAATACAAGCCAGTTAGTCTGCCAGAACCATGCAGTATTCTCCCAGAATGCACCTTCCATTGTTGCTCTACCAGTGTCAGTGATGACGTTTGTAACAAGACGGAGCATGCCGATGAGGAATCCGAAAATCATTGTGTATTCACCAGCCTTTGGAGTAACCTTCTTGCTGAGAATACCACAAGCGAATACAACTACCATAGCAGGAGCCAGAAGTGACTGAATTCCCTGGAGATAGTTATACAATGTGTCCATACCCATCATGATAGGCAACCATGCAAAACCGAGGATTACAACTACAACTGTAGCAACACGTCCAACGAATACATAGTGTGCTTCTGTCATACCCTTCTTAAGAGGTTTGTAGAAGTCCTCAGTGAAGAGGGTAGCACAAGAATTGAAGAATGCTGCAAGTGATGCAACAAGAGCGCAGATAAATCCGATAGTTACGATACCTTTAATACCAGCAGGAAGTACTTGTTGAACCATGATTGCGAATGCAGCGTCAGTTTCCTGCATTTCAAATGCACCCTTCTGAGCAAGAGCAGCAGCAATCATACCTGGAATGAGGAACATGAAACATGGAAGAACCTTGAAGAAACCGGCTGCGATTGTACCGCGACGGGCACGACGGATAACGTCTGCATTGTCTTCACCAGGAACCTGCCCGAGTACACGCTGAACGATGTGCTGGTCAGTACACCAGTACCAGAAACCGATGATTGAAGCACCGATGAATACTACAAATCCCGGATATTCCTGGAACATGGAGTCACCTTCTTCCCAGTGGAACATATGTGTTGTTCCATAACCGTTATTCAGCTGACCGCAATACTCCATCATGCTTGTCCAACCTTCAGCAATGTTTCCACCTCCTAGAGTTGCAAGTCCGAGGAAGAGAACGAGGAAGGAACCGATGATAAGTATTGGAGTCTGAATAGTAGAAAGTGTCATCACACCCTTCATACCACCGAATACTGTGAATACAGCAGTGATAAGGATAAGTCCGATAGCACCAACCCAGAAGTTGAGTCCCCAAAGATATTTGAAGAAGATACCTCCTGTGAGGGCTGTAACGCTGACTTTTGTAAGAATGTATGCTACAAGTGTGATGATTGACAGCCATGAACCAGTACGCTGAGTGTAACGGAACTTCAGGAAGTCAGGCATAGTGATGATTTTACCCATCTTGTTAATCATCAATTGATAGAATGGTACGAAGAGCCAACCGAGGATGAGGATCATCCATCCCTGCATCTCCCAGTGTGCCATACCAACACCACTCTTAGCACCTGTACCGGCAAGACCTACGAGGTGTTCAGAACCGATATTTGCAGCAAAAATTGCCATACCGATTACATACCAAGGTTCACCTTTACCGAATAGATATGCAGAGGAGTCTTCACCCTTCTGCGCTTGTTTGTCCTTGACGATAGCACGCCATACAGCCCATACTACACCGCAGATACCAATTGCAAGTACTGCCCAGTCGAGCCAAATAAATTCATGTGAATTCCAATTCATAATTTTAGATTTTTAGTTTTTAATTAAAATATTGGTTTGTCGTTATTTACTTCATGATAGAGAAAGCATACTTGCAATAGCTGTGGTATGGCTTATCTGGAGTTACGAGAGCATTTGAGTCTTCCCAACCGAGTAAAGTGTACTTGTTAGGAGAGTCTGGATACTTCTGACTTTCAAGACATATAGCGCAATGCTTCTGATACATGATGCCACCTTTGCCTGGACGAGTTCCATCTTGGAAATTAGCAGTGTAACACTGAACACCAGGTTCGTTTGTGTACATGTCGAGTTTGATACCAGAGCGTGGGTCACACATTGTAACACATATTTCTTCCTGATTACCCTTTGTGTTTAGGCACCAGTTGTGGTCGTAACCGCCACCTGCTGCTTCAATTTCTACGTCTCCGTCTGCAAAGTGAGTTCCGATAGCCTTAGGAGCACGGAAATCGAATACCGTACCTGCTACTTCCTTTACAGCTCCTGTTGGCATGTAAGTGCTGTCTGCAGGAGTATAGTAGTCTGCATTAACCTGAAGGATTGACTCGTCAATAGTATTGTTGAGGTCACCGCTCAAGTTAAAGTATGTATGATTTGTCATATTGATGATTGTAGGAGCATCTGTTGTTGCATCGTAATTGATAACGATTTCATTGTTATCAGTAAGATCAAATTTTACGATTGCCTCAACATTTCCTGGGAATTTGTTGTCTCCATCTGGAGAAACTCTTTTGATAGTGAGAGAATTGTCTGTAGATTCAACTACGTCATATACCTGATATTGCCAACCTGTGTATCCACCATGCAGTGAGTGATAACCGTTATTATTCTTGTCGAGCACAACTGGTTCATCCTGACCAGGAAGTGTGAACTGACCACCATTGATTCGGTTTGCATAACGACCTACAGAACAACCGAAGTCAGTTTCGAAGTTCCATGGAAAGTAATTTTCTACTTTGTCAAATCCACATGCTACATCAACAAGTTGTCCGTCTTTATTTGGAACCATGATGCTGACAATGCGTCCACCGAAGTTTGTAATGCAAACCTCCATGCCGTTTTTGTTGGTGAGAGTGTAAAGCTTTACAGGTTTTGCATTAGCTGTATCAGGCACAAATTTGTTGTTTTCGTAGTCGTATGCAACAGCTATAACTGTGTCATAATCTGCGGGATTAATACCCGATTTAGTTAATTCTTGTTCTGCTGTTGTAGGAGCTTGGTTGCAAGCACAAAGAAGGGCTACTGCAGCAGCACTTCCACATAATAAATGCTTAAAGTTTCTCATAATAATAGATTCAAATTTTTGTTAGTTACTAGTACAAAGTTATATATAACCTTGCAAAAGTACGAGTAAGTGAGCAAAATACAAAATAAAATTCAATTTTTTTTATTTTTTGCTGTTTGCCATAGTTGCCATGAGTTAAATACATTGTGCCATACTGAATAAAAACCGCCTGCCATAGCTGTAACAGGAGTCAGGAATGTATACCCCATCCATATTGCAAAAATTGTGTTTTTCTGTCCCAGGCTTTGTGTGCCTGCAACTGGCTCTCCATGTTTTTTGCCTATCTTGTGTCCCAGGTAGAACTGTACCAGACAGCAGAGGAGTGATGCGATAGCGATGCAAATCATCTCGAAAAGAGTGTTGTCTGAATGCATAATAGCCTTCACGGTTATAGCTATGGCTAATGTTAAAGCAATAGCCCAGAGATTAAAGGCTAAATCTTTCTGATTTAAAATTTTACGATGTACTTTTGGAAACATAAACATGGTAAACCAAGCAAGGAGTAGGGGAAGAATTAAGAGTGGAAACACCTTGCCGAGTATGAGTGCAAACGATGTTGCAAAATCATACTCATATACCCCCTCGTGAATAAACGATACAATGGCAGGAATTGCCAATGCTGCGGAAAAGTTTATAAGGCATGTATAACTGACAACTGTTGAAGGGTTTCCGTTTAATTTCGTTGTTAGTACTGATGCGGCAGTTGCTGTTGGGCAAATCATGCATATCATTGCAGATTCGACAACAGCCTTCCCTGGGATATCTGGAATGCAAATGATTAGGATGCCAAGTAAAACAAAACTAAATACCTGAATCCCTAATAATTTCATCATCCATCTGCGCGGTTTTAATTCTTTGGGTGAAACCTTGCAGAAAGATACATATAGCATGACAAACAATAGTGTCGGTTGTACGTATGTGATAATCTGATTTACAGTATGGTGGGTGAAGTCAAGAACATGAATGTTTACATATACAAAATACCCTATGATACCTGTTAGAATTGCAATTAGTAGTGTAAGCGAACTTTTCATTATTCATTATCTTCTAAAAGTTTCATCATTTGAAGCATTTCGTCGCGATAGAGGGCGGCTTGTTGGAAATCAAGTTTTTTGGCTGCCTCTTGCATAAGTTTGCGAGTCTTTTCTATTGATGTTTTGATTTGATCACTGCTCATAGCACTACGAACAGGGTCTTCAGCTGCCATCAGATTGTTTTCCTCGATATAGGCATTTCCTACATATTCAACAGGTTTGTGTTCACGAATTGCTGCATATGCTTTCTTTATCTGCGTTGGAGTTATGCCGTGTTCCTTGTTGTATGCCATTTGTTTCTCGCGCCGCCTATTTGTCTCATCGATAGTCAGTTTCATGCTTGGAGTTATCTTGTCTCCGTATAATATGGCCATTCCGTTTACATTTCTTGCAGCACGTCCTATGGTTTGTGTCAGACTTCTATGGCTTCTCAGAAATCCTTCCTTGTCTGCATCGAGTATAGCTACAAGTGAAACTTCTGGCAGGTCCAGTCCTTCTCGTAGCAGGTTTACGCCTACAACAACGTCAAATTCCCCGCTGCGTAGTTTTTCAAGTATTTCCACACGTTCGAAAGTGTCCACATCGCTGTGTATGTAACTACAACTCACTCCGTTGTCGAGTAAGTATTCTGATAGTTCCTCTGCCATTCGTTTGGTGAGGGTAGTTACCAGAACGCGTTCATTCCTCTCTATGCGAAGTTGTATTTCCTCCATCAGGTCATCTACCTGATTGTTGGTTGGGCGTACTTCTATCTTTGGGTCAAGCAGTCCGGTCGGGCGTATCAGCTGTTCTACAATCACACCTCCTGAACGTTCCAATTCATACTCTGCAGGTGTAGCACTTACATATATAGTCTGTGGTGTCATCGACTCAAATTCATCAAATTGCAGAGGACGGTTGTCCAGGGCTGCCGGTAAACGGTATCCATATTCTACAAGGGTGGTTTTCCGTTTCCTATCACCACCATACATAGCTCGTATCTGTGGAATAGATTCATGACTTTCGTCTATGACAAGCAGGAAATCCTTAGGGAAGAAGTCAAGCAGGCAGTAAGGGCGTTCTCCGGGTGCTCGTCCGTCGAAATAGCGTGAGTAGTTTTCTATGCCCGAACAATGCCCCAGTTCCCTAATCATTTCCAAGTCGTTGGTTACTCTGAGTTCAATGAGTTGGGCCTTTGCCTCGTCACCGATGGAACGGTAGAATTCAATTCTCTCGTGCAGGTCGTCCTCTATTTCGTGTATGGCTCTCTGGGTTTTCTCCTTTGAAGTCATAAATAAATTCGCAGGATATATTCGGTAATCTTCAAAGGATGTGATAGTTGCTCCAGTTTGCTCGTCTATTTCTTTAATACTTTCTATTTCGTCCCAAGCAAAGTTTATGCGAACTATCTTATCATCGTAGGCAAGAGCTATATCTACTGTTTCTCCATGAACGCGGAAATGTCCTCTTGTCAGTTCTACGTCGTTTCTCACATAAAGACTGTCAACCAATCGGCGCAGGAAAGCATTCAAGTCTGTTTGCTGTCCTATGCGGATATCAATGATGTTTTCGCTGAAATCCATTGGCGACCCCATTCCATATATGCATGATACAGAAGATACAACTATAACGTCACGTCGTCCTGAGAGTAGTGATGATGTTGCAGCCAGTCGCAATCGGTCCACTTCCTCATTGATTGCCAAGTCTTTCTCTATGTATGTATCGGTTGACGGGATGTAAGCCTCTGGTTGATAATAATCATAGTAGCTAACATAATATTCCACAGCATTGTTCGGAAAGAAATTCTTCATTTCCGTGTACAACTGATGTGCCAGAGTCTTATTGTGACTCAGGATAAGTGTCGGGCGACCTATATTCTGGATTACATTTGCTATGGTGAAAGTCTTTCCCGAACCTGTCACACCCAATAGAACCATAGCTTCATCTCCCTCGCTGATTCCTTCAGTAAGTTGTCGTATGGCCTCCGGTTGGTCGCCTGTTGGCTGATATTTCGATGTAAGTTGAAAATCCACTAAGGCTGTTTGATGAAATTCAGTGAAAAATATTTTGCAAAATTACGTATAAACAGACTTATTACACAAAAAATAGAGTTAAATTATGAGCCAAAACATTCATATTTGAGAAAAATGTTTAAAGTTGACTTTTTTTTGAATCTGAAATTTCAATTATTAATAAATTATGTGTACATTTGCACGATTTTTTCGACAGGTATGAAAATTAAGATAATATTCCTAACGGTTTTTACAGCTTTGTTGGTTTCTTGTAAGTCAACTTACAACGAAGTTATCAAGACCACCGATTTCGATTATAAATATGAAGCTGCTAAAGAGTATTTTGCGGCTGGTAGCTACAACAAGTGTTCTCAGTTGCTTGAGGATATGGTCATGCTTCTGAAAGGTACAGACAAGGCAGAAGAGTCTTTGTTTATGCTTGCTATGTCTTTTTATAACATGCGTGACTACGAGACATCTACTCTTTATTTCGACCGTTACTACAAGACCTATTCAAAGGGAATATATGCAGAACAGGCTCGTTTCTTCAGTGGTAAAGCGTCTTATATGCAGTCGCCTGATATCCGCCTTGACCAGAGTCCAACAGTTACTGCAATCAACACACTGCTCGAATTTCTCGATTTTTATCCTTATAGCAACCATCGCGACGAAGTTTACACTATGCTTGAAGAACTGCGTAACCGTCTTGCTGAAAAGGAATATGCTTCTGCAAAACTATATTACAACCTCGGTTCCTATACAGGTAACTGTGTGAATGGTGGTAGTAATTATGAGGCTTGCATCATTACTGCAGAGAATACTCTGAAGACCTATCCTTATACAATTCACCGTGAGGATATAATGATGATGATTCTTCGTGCCCGTTATCGTTTGGCAAACAAGAGTGTTCAGGCAAAGAAGGAAGACCGTTATCGTGAAACAATCGACGAATACTTTGGATTCAAAAACGAATTTCCAGAGAGTAAATATATGCGTGAGGCAGATAAAATCTACAAATATTCTGTGGCTCGCAACCCTGTAAAGGACAAAGATATTAATTAATATCCGGTTTCTCAAAAACTGGTTATATATGGTAAAAAGTAAATAGCAATATAATTTTAAACAATCATTATGGATTTTAAGAAAACTAACGCGCCAACAAACACTATCACTCGTGATTTGATGGATCTCTGCAAAGACACAGGTAACATTTACGAAACAGTTGCAATTCTTGGCAAGCGTGCCAATCAGATTTCGGTTGCCATGAAGGAAGAACTCACTCGCAAATTGCAGGAGTTTGGCTCTTCACAGGATAACTTGGAAGAAATCTTCGAAAACGAGGAACAGATTCAGATTTCCCGTTACTACGAGCGTCTTCCAAAACCAACACTCATCGCCACTCAGGAATTCATCGAGGATAAGGTTTACTACCGCAATCCTAGCAAAGAGAGAGAGTTGTAATGATTCAGCGCATTCAGACAGTATATCTCCTTCTGGTAGTCATACTCTCGTTCGTATGCCTCATCTCCTCTGTAGGTTATTTCACATGTGCCGATGAGACTGTTGCTACATTCAACAACTTCTCCTTCTCGGCCCAGGGTCTATTTGCAAACTACGAGAGTGTAGGTCCCTTTGCCTTGGGTATTCTCCTTATTATGGTTATATTGCTCAGTCTTATGAGCATAATGCTTTTCATGCATCGTATGCGTCAGTTGCGTCTTACCATCATCAGCAGCATCCTGCTGTTCGGTTATGCCGTTACCTACTGTGCATTCACTTATTTCTACAAGGAAAATCTGCAGCTTATTGCACCCGAAGCCGAATTGGTTTATCATCTGCGTTTTGCTACAGTATTACCAGTTGTTTGTTTCATCCTCAACTGCCTTGCTATTCATGGCATACGCAAGGATGAAGCACTGATTCGTTCTCTCGACCGATTGAGATAAATCATACTCAGTTGCAGATTCATTTTTATCAGGAAGATGTTAGACAAAAATTCAAAGATATTTGTAGCAGGTCATCATGGTCTTGTTGGTTCTGCTATATGGAACAATCTGAAACAGCGTGGATACAACAACCTTGTTGGTCGTTCTCATAAAGAACTTGACCTTCTCGATCCTGTTGCTGTAAAAGCGTTTTTCGATTCAGAACGTCCCGATGCTGTAGTTCTTGCTGCTGCTCATGTAGGTGGTATTATGGCAAACCTGCAGTATCGTGCCGACTTCATCTACCAGAATCTTCAGATTCAGCAGAATGTGATTGGTGAAGCTTGGAAACATGGAGTTCAGAAACTTCTCTTTCTTGGTTCCACATGTATCTATCCTGGCGAGGCTCCACAACCTATGCCGGAAGACTGTCTGCTTACATCTCCTCTTGAATACACCAATGAACCATATGCTATTGCAAAGATTGCTGGTTTGAAGATGTGCGAATCGTTCAACCTTCAGTATGGTACCAACTACATAGCTGTGATGCCGACTAATCTTTATGGACCTAACGACAACTTCCATCTTGAGAATAGTCACGTTCTGCCGGCAATGATTCGTAAGATTTATCTTGCGAAGTGTCTGAATGAAGGCGACTGGGATGCAGTTCGCAAAGACATAGGTTTGCGTCCTGTTACCATGAAGGTCCCTCGTATGGTAGATGGTCAGGGAGTTCCTGATGCCAACCTCAAGTCTGCTACTCAGACTATTGTGGCTACTGCTATGAGCGACGAATACACCATTCTTCAGGTGCTCCGTCATTACGGCATCACTCCTGAGGCTGTAACCCTTTGGGGTAGCGGTTCTCCTATGCGCGAATTCCTTTGGAGCGAAGAGATGGCAGATGCTTCCGTGCATTGTTTGCTTAATGTTGACTTTCAGGACATTCTCGATAATCAGGACTTCATCAACAATCGTGACGGCATAAAGGAAATCCGTAATTGCCACATCAACGTCGGTACCGGTAAGGAAATATCTATCCGCGAGGTAGCTGAGAAGATCATGGCAGAAATCGGATTCAAGGGTGAACTCCGTTGGGACCGTTCAAAACCTGATGGAACCCTGAAGAAACTTACCGATGTGTCAAAGTTGCACCGTCTCGGTTGGCATCATAAGATTGAAATCGACGAAGGTATTCATCGCCTTTACCAGTGGTACTTGCAGGGTATCTGCATCAACCATCAGAATGGCTGAAAAAACTCATTGATTATAACTACTGATAGTAAATATAAGGTTCTGGCACTCGACATCGACGGGACACTTGCCAGAAACGACCGCACAATATCTGACAAAACTCGTCAGACATTGTTGCAGGCACAGCAGCAGGGCACACGGATTGTAATAGCATCCGGGCGTCCTGCTTTTGGTATCCGTCCCCTTGCCGACGAATTGCAACTGGCCCGGTATGGAGGATTTGTCCTGGCATATAACGGAGCGGAGATATACGACTGGCAGAGTGGGGAAGCACTATACCAGAAACCGCTCTCCGATGATATCATACCTGTTATATATGAAAGTTGTTGCACAGCCGGTCTCAATATGATGACCTACTGTGGTAGCGAAATAGTTACAGAATCGGCTGCAAATCAGTATATTCAGCTTTCTTCGAAACGTAATGGAATGAAAATCCGTTCCGTATCTTCTTTTCTCGATGGCATCGACTATCCTATATTCAAATGTATGATTGTGGGTGAACCGTCTCAGCTCGCTCAGTTCGAATCCTTGCTCAACTCCCGTCTCTTGGGCAAAGCGGTAGCCTATCGTAGCGAACCCTTCTACTTGGAAGTAGTTCCGCTGGGCATCGACAAGGCATCCTGTCTTGAGATTATCCTCTCACATCTTTCTCTCA
>DEJD01000104.1:4626-5852 GCA_002353215.1 Prevotellaceae bacterium UBA2757 | reverse complement strand
GGACTTGGTGTGGCTATGGAGAATGCCAACGAACAGGTAAAGAAATCCGCCGACTACATTACCCTAAGTAATGAAGCCGACGGAGTAGCTGCTGTGGTTCGCAAATTTATTCTTTAAGACTGCTTCTGTTCTGCATTTTCGTTCTGCTGATCTTTCTTACCTTTGTGGTCTGGTCTGAAACCTCTGCGGTTAAAGTCTCTTCCTCCGCGTCTTCCGTCCCTTGGTGAGAAACTTCTCAGAGCTCTCATGTTGAATCTTGTCTGAGCCATACGAACCTTGCAAATCTTCTCCCAAGTCAACACCTTTGCAAACTTCTTGTAGTATGTCTGCTCAATTTTCTTGTTCTCCACCTGCAGAGAAGTAGTCTTGTCGATAATCTTCTCAAATTCTGCTTCGGTCTTAGCTTCTTTGAACGAACGCATCACCTCGCGATCCTGTTCTACTATCTTACGCTGAGCTTCAAGCATTTCCTTGAACAGTGGGAAGAACTTAGCTTTCTCGTTGTCTGTCAGGTCAGCACTCTTTGAGATATACTCCTCCATATGCTTGTAGTACTTCTCTGGAGAGAACTTCTTGTGCATATTTCCATGCTTCTCAAACTTTTCCTTCTTATCCTTCTTGTCTCCGTCTGGCTTGGCCTGACTTGTCACACTCATAGTAAGCATCATGCATACCAATGCAAAAAATAACTTTTTCATAATCTGTCTATTTTAAATGGTTAATATTTGGTTTACTGTTTCATTTTTCATTCTTAATTATCAATTATCAATTGTCAATTATCAATTATCAATTATCCAGTCCTGCCAAGTAGCAGTACACATCGCTTTCATCCATCATCGAGTATGAAATCATATCCTCTGCGTACTCATCGTCGTATTCCTCTGCTACAGTTTGGTTTTGCGCTATTGTTTTGTTTTCCTCGCCGAAATAATCTACTCCTACGAAAACCAGAGCCAAACAAGCTGCTGCTGCTATTGCCCATCTGATGGCGTATTTGAAAACAGAAGCATTCTTCTGCTTCATGCTGACCACCTCTGCAACCTGTGCAGTTTCAGACTTCTTCTCCGTAGTCTTAGCTTCCTCCTCATCTATGCGAGCCATGATTCGGTCGCTTAGTGTGTCGAAGTAACCCTCCGGGGTCTTGAATGGGTTGGCATTGCTCAATCCCAGTTCCTTCAGCATTTGCTCTTCATTCTGTATGTTCATATCCTTCTTCATTTTTAATT
>DEJD01000104.1:2164-4578 GCA_002353215.1 Prevotellaceae bacterium UBA2757 | reverse complement strand
CAATTATCAATTATCAATTCTCCTCACGTATTTCGTTATTTTCTCTACTGCCAAGTGGTACGAAGCCTTCAGTGCTCCAATGGTGGTTCCAGTTACTTCTGAAATATCTTCGTATTTCATATCGTTGAAGTATTTCATTGTGAACACCGCCTTTTGTTTTGCTGGCAACTGTGCCATTGCTTCTTGAAGAATCATCTGCGCCTTGTCTCCGTCCACATATTCGTCGCTTTCCAGTTGCATAGCACATCCGCCACCGTCTTCCTCGTCGTCTGTGCCTTCGTCTATCGAGAGGGTTTCTCTTCTTTGGCTTAGCAGAGTCATGCTTTCGTTGTATGCTATTCGGTAGAGCCAGGTGGAGAGTCGTGCGCCTCCTTCAAAACTGTCTATGCTTCTCCAGGCTTTGAGAAATGTATTCTGCACTACATCGTCTGCATCCTCATGATTAGCGACTATATGTCTCACTTGCCAGTACAATGTCCTGCTATAGTGATTTACCACCTCGGCAAAAGCTTGTCGTTTGGTAGTTTCGCCTCGCAGGCGTTCTATGATATTTTCTTCGTCATATTTGTTCATCGTACAGCTGTTATTTGTTTGTATGACTTTCATTCGTTCCAAAGGTTTAATTCTGGGTACAAAAAAATCCGAGTTTTTTTACTCGGATTCTTTTATATCTAAATTGTCAATTATCAATTGTCAATTATTTAATAAAAATCTTTCTTGTAACCTTGCCTACCTTTATGATGTAGCAGCCTTTCTGCAGGTTAGAGATTTCGTAGCTCTTGCAGTTGCTATCTACTCTCTGCGACAGGATTTGTGCGCCAGTGATGCTATAAACCTCGATCAGTGCACCTTCTGCATTCTTCACATAGACAATATTGCCGTTCGAAACGGTTATCTGCACTTCGTTCATCTCGTTCTCTATCTCGGCAGCCGGTTCAGGATACATCCCCGAAGCCACCATCGAAGAGGTGCTGAGTGCTAAAAGCAGTGATAGGATTGATATTTTTAGTAAAGATATCTTCATAGTATGCATAGTTTACGACGCAAAAGTATGCATTCTTTTTTATCCCACCAAATCCGGAACGAAAAAAATGAGAAAAAATTTTGCTCAGGGCTCATTTTTTCTCATTTTATTTAGAATTTTGTTCTGTTTACTTGAAAAGTTTCTTAGCTATATGCTTTGGAATAGCGTTTTTGTGCAACAGGATATTCATGGTTTTGTATGCTACGAAAGCCTCCGATGCATACCACACACCTTTATACTTATAGTCTGTGCCCCATGAGTTTTTCACCATGAAGTATGGTTTTCCGTTCTGATCCTTTGCAATTCCGTATATCACCATTCCGTGGTCGTCAGTAGTTTCCCAGTTGTCGTAAGCCTGCTGGCGCTTCTCCTGGGTCACCTCCACCTCCGGCATCGGGCGAGCGGTGTAAGCCTTACGTTTGTCGTCTGTGGTCTTGGCTTTGCCCACCCAGCGTTCGTAGTCAGAACCGCTTGTTTCCTTCACCTTTTCCACATCCGGACACACAGCTATTCCTTCGCGCGAGAATCCCAGTTCGCTTACGTCGGCACCCCAAGCGAATGTGTAACCGTTTTCTACTGCATACTTCATGGTCTCCATAAACTCGTTCAGAGGCAGGTTGTACGAGTTACCCCAGCGCCAGTTGTCCTGCACCTCGATGATGAACTGGCTGTAGAACGGATGGTGGCTGAACGAGGTCAGACTGATATAGTCATCCATATTCAGTCCCAGATAGTCCATGAACGACTTCGGAGTATATTTCTTGCCGTTGTAGGTAAATTCTGTAGGCACTTCTCCGATGTATGCGTCGAGAGTCGAATTGATTGGCTTGAACCAGATTGGCGACAGTTTCTTCTGTTCGCCCTTGGCTATTGCGTTCACCTGTGGCTCGAGTATAGCGAAAAACTCGTTGAAGTTAGGCAGAGTGTCACCATACTGTTCCCCAGGAATAGGCATAGCTGACTGAGGAATCATTCCGTAGTTTCTCATGCAATAAACGCAATCGTTGAACGAACCACCCTGACTGAAACTGATGTCGCCATGCATTCTTACCGAAGCCTTAGCTCTGTCCTCATAAGTCTTATGTGTCAGGTAAGCCTCACTCAGGTCAAACTCGCCTTTACCCATACGCAGCAACTCAGCCTCGAAAAAACCCAGTGATGAGTATGCCCAGCATGTGCCCGAACGGTTTTGGTTCTTAGTACTTGTAATCGGATTCTCCTTCACTACCGTAAAGGTGAAACCTTCTTCCTCTTCAGCTTTCTTTTCTTCGTCTGCAAACACAGGCAGAGCAGAAAGCGAAATCAGAGTAGATAATAACAGATATTTCTTCATCCTATATATTAATAATGTGTATTTTTAAAGAGTCAAGAGTCTAGAGTCATGAGTCAT
>DEJD01000104.1:0-2155 GCA_002353215.1 Prevotellaceae bacterium UBA2757 | reverse complement strand
GCTAATTATCAATTGTCAATTTTCCAAGAACTCTTCCACATCCTTCAGGTGGTATGGAGCAATCTTGTCGCAGTAGAACTCAGCCCCCTTCTCAGTGATGATGACATCATTCTCGATGCGGACACCTCCGAAGTCGCGATACTTCTCGCAAGCGTCGAAATTGATGAAGTCCTTGTGCAGACCTTTTGCCTTCCAGTCGTCCAGGAGGTGCGGAATGAAATATACACCTGGTTCTACGGTCATAATGAAATTCTTTCTCAGTTCTATGCCATATCTCAGGTACTTCATGCCGAACTGCTTCGACTGTGGGTGTTCATCGTCAAAACCTACATACTTCTGTCCCAGTCCTTCCAGGTCGTGTACGTCCAGACCCATGTGGTGACCGATTCCGCAAGGCAGGAAAGCAGCATGAGCACCGGAATATACAGCGTCGTCCGTATTACCCTTCATAATGCCCAGTTCCTTCAGGTGTTCAGTGATTACCTTGCAGGCACCAATCTGCATATCCTTCCACATCACGTTAATCTTAGCATGTTCGATAATCCAGTCGTGAGCAGTTTCTACAATCTTATATATTTCCTTCTGCTGTTCTGTGAACTTCCTCGATACAGGAGTAGTTCTGGTATGGTCGGAACAATAATGCTCGAAAGTCTCACCACCGGCATCGCACAGCATCAGTCGTCCTGCCTGCAGCGGAACATTCTTAGGCATTCCGTGCATAATCTCTCCGTGCATAGTCAGAATGGTAGGGAACGAATTCATAGCACCCATAGAGTGGGCGATACCGTCAATCTTTCCAGCCAGATAAGTCTCGGTTATACCCTCGCGACATTCCTTCTGAGCTGTAGTATGCATCATATAACCTATCTCGCCAGCCTTCTTCAGTTCNNTCGATTTCCTCCGGAGCCTTCACCGTACGTTGAGCCACGATAGCCTTAATCAGTCTTACCGAAGCATTCTCGTCCACCTTCAGCGGATGCAGACCCATCAGGTCGCCTACCTTCACCTTCAGGTCATATCGGCACTGAGGGGTAAACATAATCTCCTGTCCTTTAGCCTTAGCCTTATCCACTAGCTTCTGCAGTTCAGCCATAGGTGCTGAAGTGCTGATTCCAGTTGATGCAGCCAGTTCGCTGACTGATGGCACATATCCCACCCATACGATGTTGTCCAGAGTGATATCATCACCGAAGATATACTCCTTATCGTTATCTACGTCGATGGCAGCTGCCAGTCCGTCACGTTTCAGTCCGAAATAATACAGGAAACAAGAATCCTGTCGGTACTTATAAGTATTTCCTGGGTAATTACATGGAGCTTCGTTGTTTCCAAAGAACAGAATCAGTCCGCTACCGATTTTCTCTTTCAGCGCCTTTCTGCGCTCTACATAAATCTGTTTTTCAAACATGGTAAAACTTATTTTTTGAATTTGTTGCGAAGTTACAAGTATTTTTCCGTATCTGCAAGAAAAACGTGTATCTGTTATCGTTTATCGAAGCATAAGTCAAGACTCCACCAGGCAACTATGCATTATAAATTACGAATTATGCATTATGAATTATGCATTATGCATTATAAATTACTTCTCTTTTTTCTTCGGTTGCTTATTCAACCTGTACACAACATGCAGGAGCCCGTAACTTGGAATCACATTATAGAAAGTCTCTGACTTGCCCTGGGCGTTGACATATCGGCGCACATTCGAGAGTTTTCCTAACAGGTCGAAACCGTCGAACATAATCGTCAGATTTCCCTTCATCAGACGTTTTGCCAGTCTGGCATTCCATACCAGTTCGTTTGTGTTCATCGACGGGTCGCTATATCCGCGGCGGCTATACATCGTGAAGTCGGTAGAGAGTTGAATGTTCCACGGCAATTCTATCTGACCTCTCAGTCCGTATTGGAAAGTCCATGCATGAATATCTGTGAAGTCAGCACGTTCGCTTGTCGAGTGCTGCAGATTCAGTTTTCCTCCCACTCCGTACTCCATCTTGCTTGTAGGTCGCCAGGTCAGTTCCAGATTCTCCGACACATTATTCGTCTTCACCACCGACCTGGTAGCTACCATGCTCTCGTTCGTACCACTCATATCCACGCTGTTATTGAAATTATACCCGATGCCTTCCTTAATCCTCCACTTATCGTTCTTGTCCAG
>DEJD01000120.1:5027-5161 GCA_002353215.1 Prevotellaceae bacterium UBA2757 | reverse complement strand
GAAGTCTGGCTGTTGGAGTCGGCATTTACTGCGCCGATGCCAGTCGGGTCTGTGTAGTTGATGCTTGCCAGTTCGTACGATTCAGTATCGGCTGTGATGTTAATGTTGAAGTAGAATGTTGCCTTTGCAATGAC
>DEJD01000120.1:4550-4963 GCA_002353215.1 Prevotellaceae bacterium UBA2757 | reverse complement strand
CCTATGCTGAATGCCATCAGATTAGGTAAGAACTCGGAATAGAGTGTGGAATTGGCATCGGTATAGTTGCATCGGGTACCGGTATTGTTGAACCAGTGTCCATATCCGTTTGCTGTGCTTCCGGCATTTGTTATATATCCGTTTTTAGGATTGCAAGCATAGAATTTGCTTTTTCCTTCTTCTGGAGAACTGCTTGACCATTCGGTGATGCTTGAATATAAATCGTTTGCAGGTTCTGCCATCTGGAATGCTGTGCCAAATGCAGCTAAAGCCTTGCCTGATACGTAGAATGCAGTTCCTTCATAGCTGTTGCGGGCAGGGAATGATACATTGTATTCAAAATCAATGTTGCTTACTTCACGTCCGTCGATGATGATAGGGTTGTATATAATTGCACTTTGACCGATGTCTGT
>DEJD01000120.1:0-4485 GCA_002353215.1 Prevotellaceae bacterium UBA2757 | reverse complement strand
ACTACGAGCCACATGCGTTTTGCACCTTCAGGAACTGTGAAACCGTAATTGACGGTTTTCTTTCCTGTACCTGTACAATATATCTGATCCTCGGAGAAGTACTCACGAGTGCCATCCTCTTTCAACACTACATAACCGAGACGAAATCCACGATATGAAGTATTCTGACCGTTGTACTTAGTCTTGTTTTTCAAACGGACGAAAGAGTCGCCGTCGTGGTATTCTACCGGGTCGCTTTCTACCAGATTGGCCAGTGGACTGATTGCTGTGAACTGAGTAGAAATCTGTGTGCCGGCAGGTTTCAGCTGGAGTGGAATCACATTGAAACCAGTACCCTGTGGACAACTTGAGTAAGCTACCTGATAGGTGGAATCACCGATTTCGCAGGCTGCATAACGGAAGTTTCCGATGAATTGGTCTGTCAGGTATGGTTTGCATGCCTTGATGTCATAGGTAACTGCGTGCATTGCGAAGTCGAAGTGGAGACGATAGAGGTCTGCAACAGAAAGACCCTTCAGATCCATGAGTACCTGGTTGAAGTCCTTTGCCGTGGTCTCAGGGTAACTCCACACTTTGTAAACTGTCTGAATGTCGTTGTAGTAGTCAACCAGATAGTGGAGGAACATATATGCCTGATAACGGTGGAATTCGTGTGTGAAGGCATAGTTGTGAGTGTTTCCGAAATGATAACCTGTTCCACTCTCAGTGAACACCTCGTTAGGGTAGGTGTAGAGAGCCTGCCAGTTGGCAGTTGTCTCCCAAATAGTTGCTCCGGAACCGATAGGGTCATGGAATCCTGTGTGCACAGTCGGGTCTGTACCCTGTTTTGATGCGTCGGAGTAACACATATAATGGAGTGAGTGACCAACCTCGTGAGCTACAGCAGAACCTACAGGTTTACTTGTAGATGGGTTAATCCATAGAGCTGGCACCTGAAAGTCGTAACCACTACCGAAACAAGTCCATTCTTCTGTGTGGTTCAGACACACGATAATCTTGTACTTGTTTACATTGGAAGTAGGCGACGAACCGAATCCGAGCACTTCTGTCTCGTGTTTGTAGAAGGTCTCGAGACGTTCCTTCATGTAGTCGAGGTCGAAATAGTAGAAGTTGCTTGCTGGCAATTTGTCCGGACGGGTGCTGCCCCATCCCTTATCCCAGAAGATGATGAAGTTTTCGGTTTCCATACTTCTTGACTTAGACCAAGTGTACTTGTTCTCAGGGTCGCTTTCTGCATAAAGCAAGGTGTCTGACCTCCATAGTTGATTGCGCCATTCGTCAGGAATATACACACTCTTCTCTGCAAAAGCATTCATGTGTGCTAAAAGCACAAAAAACATGAGTAATAATTTTTTCATAATGCTTTAAGGTTAATAAAGTAGTTAAAATTGTGCCAAAATTACACATTATTATAATATAATAGTATAGCAATTTGCGAAAAAACTTATCTTTGCAGCATAATTTAAACATTTATTAAGCCATGAAACAGAAAATAGTATTCTCCACATTGCTTTTGATGCTTGCTACAGGCATTTGTGCAAAACAGTATGAGGTAAGTTCACCAAACGGGAAACTGACAGCAGTAGTAACTGATGAAAACGGAATCCAGTTGTCGCTGAAACGAGGTGATGCCGTCCTGATGCAACCTTCAACTATAGGAATTAATAATACAAATAAAATACTGAAGGCAAAGACAACTGTGGTAAGCGAGAAGATTGTAGCTCCATTTTACCGTCAGAAGGAATTCCAGATGGAAGGCAAACAACTTGACCTCCGTCTGAACGATGGATTCGGTATGCAGGTGCGAGCATATGACGAAGGTGTTGCTTATCGTTTCTATACCACAAAAAAAGGCGAAACCATCGTTCAGAACGAAACGGCCCTGTATCAGTTCGATGCTGATGCAAAGGCTTGGCTCAGTTATTCGACCAATGATAAAGAACCTTTCGCTATGGCATTTCAGAATACCTACGATGAAACCGTACTTTCCAAGGCGAAGGATAAATATGCTTTCCTGCCTGCAACGGTTGCTGTGGGTGGAGTGAAGGTGACTATTCTGGAAAGTGACTTGAGGAGTTACCCGGGTATGTTTGTTAAGGCTGAAAACGGAAAACTCTCCGCTGCCTTTGCTCCTTATCCTAAGAAGATGGATTATTACAAGTGGCGCGGTATGTCGCATGTAGTGGAAACAGAGTCTTTTATTGCCAAATCGCAGGGGCAGCGCACATACCCTTGGCGTGTGTTTGCTGTTACTGAGAAAGATACTGATATGCCTGTGAACAACCTTGTATATGCTCTTGCTACACCGAATCAGATTGGTGATACTTCGTGGTTGCGTCCGGGTAAGGTTGCGTGGGACTGGTGGAACGACTGGAACCTGAAGGGAGTCGATTTCATCGCTGGAATCAATACTCAGACTTATAAGTACTATATCGATTTCGCATCGAAGAATCATATCCCTTATATCGTACTCGACGAGGGTTGGTATGAATCTGCCAAGGGAGACATCATGAATCCTATCGCAGACATAAATCTGGCAGAGCTCATCCGTTATGGCAAGACTAAAAATGTGGATATCGTGTTGTGGACTGTGTTCAATGTGCTCGACGAACACCTCAAGGAGGCATGTGAGAAATATTCTGCTATGGGCATAAAGGGTTTCAAGGTGGATTTCCTCGACAGAAACGACCAAACTGCCGTTGAAATGGCGGAACGACTCGCTCAGACTTGTGCTAAGTACCATATGATGCTTGATTATCACGGTTATTTTGCTCCTACAGGTATGAGTCGCACCTATCCTAATATAATGAATTATGAGGGCGTGTTCGGAATGGAAGAGTGCCGATGGGCAAAGAAAACTACGGATATGCCGCTTTACGATGTTACCTTTCCGTATATCCGTATGATGGCAGGACAGGTTGATTTCACACCGGGCGCTATGCGAAACGGCACGAAGAAAAACTGGGTGGAGTGTTATGAAAATCCTGTGTCTATGGGAACCCGTTGTCACCAACTGGCTTGTTATGTGGTTCATGATTCACCATTCACCATGCTTAGTGATGCTCCTACAAACTACGAACGCGAACAACCTTGCGTAGATATGATAACGAGTATTCCTGATGTGTTTGACAGTACTATCATTCCTCAAGGCGAGATGGGTAAGTACATAGTCACAGCCCGCACAGTAGGTGGCAACTGGTATTTAGGAGGACAGACAAACTGGGATGAACGCGACCTTACACTCACCTTCGACTTCCTTCCTGCAGGAAAGACTTATCAGTGTACACTCTTCTGCGATGGTATCAATGCCAATCACAATGCCGAGGATTATCAGGTAAAGACTATGACTATAAACAAAGAAACCACCCTTCCTGTCCATATGGCATCAGGTGGCGGTTTCCTTATGAAATTATTAGCGAAGTAAGGATCGGTTAGCGGTTAGCGGTTAGTGTTCAGTAACCTCAAGTCCTCCCTAAACAGGGAGGATTTAGAAGGGTCTTTACTTATGGTAATTATTCACCTTCGGGTGTTTGCTAATATGCATATTGGTTTTTGGGAAATACCTCTCGATAAGACTATATAATTCATGGTCGTATTCGCGGAGTTCTTCGCGGGTGTTGCACCAATTGTGTTTTCCGTCGGGTTTAGGCATTTCTGCATTCACGTTGAACCAGTCTTGCACGCCCTCAGCAAAATACTCCTCTTTATCTGTGATGCGATATGTGCCATCGAGGATGCCTGCATCTTTTGCCTGAGTGTAAATATTCTGCAAGTAGCTGTTGAATGCAGTGTCCACCTGGATGATACCTATGCAGTGTATGGCATGAGCAAACTCATGAACCAGAATGTCTTCAGCATGATATTTATCTATCTGGTAAGCCAACACATTCTCTTCAGCACAACTGGTGAGCGGTTCTTCGATGGTGCCACCTAATCCACGAGCACGCAAATCCCAGTTTAGCGATGTGTCGTTCACCAGGTAATGATGTTCGGGCAGGTCAGTGGTTCCTTCATAACGTGCCATGATAGCTACTCTGGCATTTGATTCTATCATCTTCTGCAGAATCCTCTTGTCAAGCATACTTGTCATGGCGTACAAAGTACGGTGGGCAGCTACGAAAGCTGAGTCGGGTACTCTCCATGACGATACTAACGGCAAACCGTTTACATTTGTGTATTTTACATAGAATGGGTCGTAACCCAATGAATCAGGAACCGATGAAATGACGCATTCCGGAATAATCAGTTCGTCTGTGTCTTCTGTTCCTTCGGCTTCTGCCGTTTTCTTGTTAGGCACACATGCTGCTATTATTGCTGCAGCTGCAAAAAACATGATTTTCTTCATAGCATAAAAAATAGGAAGGCTTAAAGACACTCAATCTTCTTACCTTCCTTAAACCCTTATATTTTTGTGTGCGCCTGACAGGACTCGAACCTGCACTTCGCAAGAAACCAGATCCTAAGTCTGGCGCGTCTACCAATTCC
>DEJD01000045.1:3220-11764 GCA_002353215.1 Prevotellaceae bacterium UBA2757 | reverse complement strand
GGTATTCCTACAGAATATCGTATTCCTACTTTGTGGCATGACCACCAGTATCGTAATGCTATGGTATGGCAGTCGATGGGTTACAACCAGCCACCTCACAAGTCTTACTTCCTTGGAGAACTTGAAGGAATCACAGTTGCTCCTCCTCCATACACTATGACAGGTCGTAAGGAAGTGGCTAATGGTGGAACTATTTCTACAACAGAAGACCACTTGCTCGTTTGTGAGACAAACAATACTTCTATATCTGTAGAAAATGGTGCAAGTCCTTATATGGTTACTTTCAATATTCCTTCATGGGTGCAGGGAACAGCAGGTGACGACTGTATGACAAAGAAGACTCCTATTGATACAGTGTACTATACTTGTACGGTGACAGGCGGTCCAATCGATGGTGCAACTCGAGTAGTAAAGCAGGGCGACGGTATTCTTACTCTTCCTGCTGTAGATATGACTTACACTGGCGAAACAAACATCTGGGCTGGTACTGTAAACTTCAATGGTTCTGCAAAGAATTCTCCAGTGTGGATTAACCGTTTCGGAAAACTTTATTCAAATGCAGCAAGTGCAGAGTTCAAGTCTATAAAGGCTAACTACGGTTCGGTGTTTGTTCCAGGTGGTGAGAATGCAGCAGGTTCTGTTATTGCTACAGATGAATACTACATGGGCATTGGTAGCCGTGTGAAGATTGACCTTTATTCAGAAGGATTCAAGTCTGACTTTATTAAGACTGCCAAGTTGGTAATTGAGAAGAAAGACTGGAAGTATGGTCCTCAGTATATGATTCCGGTAATTGAAGTGGTAGAACATATGGCTGCTGGCGCTGAGACACTTGAACCGGGCAGTTATCTTATAGCTCATGCAGATGAGCTGGAAGGTGCTCTTGCAAATATTAAGATTGAGGGTGTTACTACTCTTAAAACAGGTCTAAGACGTGATGACAAGGGCGATATCTACCTTGACTTGGGTTCTGTTCGCGGTGCTACCAATATTGTTTGGACTGGTGCTAAGTCGAACGTTTGGGATTATGCAACAACAGAAAACTTCTATGTAGAAGGTGATGCGGAAAAGACTGCTGACATCTTTGTCGGTGATGATGTAGTTAACTTCACTGATGATGCAACTTCGTTCAATGTTACTCTCGCAAATGCAGCAGAGCTTCCGACGGGTGGTATCTATGTAGATAATACAAAGGCTTATACAATCGGAGGTAATGGTTCTATCACAGCTGGTTCACTGACAAAGAACGGCACTGGCAAACTGACTATTACATCTACCAACTCATATAAAGACGGTAACTACTTGAAGGGTGGTACGGTCGTAGTAAGCAGTCTGGCCAATAGTACAGCAGCAAATGGTAACCTCGGCGGTCTGACAACTACATCAACTAAGTTTACTATGGAGAATGGTGCTATGCTGCAAACTACTGCAGAAGTGA
The DNA here is from genome assembly GCA_002353215.1 of Prevotellaceae bacterium UBA2757. The sequence goes on along the minus strand of DEJD01000045.1, from coordinate 10,326 downwards.
AGATGGGTAGTCCAATGAGAATGGATAGCGATGAGGGTGGTGTAATCAATAATGGTGCTCTCTTCACTATGGAAAAACTGATTACCGGTACTAAACTGACTAAGCAGGGTGCAGGACGCATTGATATGCAAGGTTCATTGTCTGTTAAACAACTTGTGGTAGCAGCAGGACAGTTCCAATATAACACAGCTGCATTTGCTAATAAGGTTGTTGTAGCTGGAACAGGTCATATAACCGGTACTGGTTTCCTCGCTTCTCCAATTGAAGTGGCTGAAGGTGCCAAGGGATTCCTTACAACTATTAACCGTCAGACGTCAAAGAACACGCTGACTGGTTCTGGTCAGATTACTATCTATTGTGCTACTGAGAAGGGCAGTAACTACTATGCAACACGTACTCCTCTCCAGCTTAATCTGACAAACTTCGAGGGTACAATCGTTCCAAGTGCGGTTTATACAGCAGACGGACGTTTCACACTTGATGTTGCCGGAGGTTCAAATAAGTGTGCATTCGATATCCCATCTGGTATCATCGTGCAGAATTCCGGTAAGCTGTTCAAGATTGGTAAACTGACAGGTAGCGGTAATCTTGGTGGTACATGTACATTCTCTTCTGCTGGAAATACCAATGTGAATACCTGGGAAGTTGGTAATGCTGATGACTTCACATATTCAGGTGCTGTTGAAAGCAATGCTAATTTCACTAAGGTAGGTGCAGGTAAGATGTCTGTAAATGGCGACTGGACAACTACAGGATCAGTTAATGTTAATGCCGGTGAACTTCACCTGAACGCAGGCAAGAGATTAGGAACAGGTGCACTTGCTGTTGCTGGTAATGCAACTCTGTCAGGTGTGTCTGGAGCTACTGCATCGTCAGCAGCAAAGACTCCAATGACCAACAGTGCTATCACTATAAACGGTACAATTCAGTGTGGTAGCATGGCTACAGCTACAACAGGGTATTGGAGTATGGGTGGCAAGAATCTGACACTCAACAGTTCGGCAACTTGGCGTGTAGGTCTGACCAGATGTGCTACGGCTACAAATCCTGGTTGTGCTACAATTATCAACCCGGGTAAACTGACTCTTGCTGACGGAGCAACATTGTCTGTATTCTTAAACGAGAGTATAACTTTCACAACCAGCGAAGAGCAAGCAGACTCATTCCGTATCTTCTCTGATGCTGCATCTGTGAATATAGGTAACATTCAGTTCGAGCTTCCAGAACTTCCTGCAGGCAACTATTGGGATACAAGCCGTATTAACGATGGTTATCTTTTTGTTCGTTACAGTCAGGCTTTGGCAGTTACATCTGTAGCTAATGACGAGATGGTTGAGGTAGAAGTTGTTAGCTCAGCTGGTGCTACAGTTGCAAACTACACCTGCAAGATGGGTGCCGTCAGCCAGACTCTGAAGCAGACTGCAATTCCAGGTGGTGTTTACTTGCTGAGGATTAAGAGTGAAAGCGGTAAACAGATAACACTCAAACAACTGAAATGAACTGTAATTTATGATTATATTGAAGAGCGCGGCATGTATATGTTGCGCTCTTTGTTTATTTTAGAGTATCTTTCTGCTAATTATTTTTCTAATTATTCATTTTATTCCCTAACTTTGACGAAAATTTCAAATGTATGGGTTTAAAGAGATATTTTACAGGTAAATCAGGCGCATGGTTCTGGGGCAATATCGTCATGATGATAGTCGTGTTGTTCGGAGTCGTGTTCGGTATCTTTGGTCTGTTAGGTGAATTCACGCATAATGGCGAAAAGATAGAAGTGCCAAGTGTTGTAGGTAGTTCAGTCGAAATTGCTGAACGTACGCTGGAGAATAGCAAACTGCGTGTTGTTATATCTGACTCTATGTTTAATGCCAAACTGCCTGCTGGAGCCGTCATAGAGCAGACTCCACGTGCCGGCAACTTCGTGAAGAGTGGCAGACGGGTATATCTGATTATAAACATGAGGGGCGAACCAATGGTTAAGTTCCCTGATATCATCAATAATTGTTCTTTACGCGAAGCAGAAGCACAACTCACCGTGCTGGGTTTCAGCCTTACTCCACCGGAACGTATTGAAGGGCAGCCACGCGACTTCGTGGTAGGCGTGAAACAGGGTATGCGAGGATTGCATGCCGGTGAGATGGTTTCTCGCGAACGTGCACTTACTATCCTTGCAGGTGCTGGCGAAATTGACTCTACTGAGATTGAGAAAGACTCGGTAGCCGAATCCCCAACAACAATTGAACTTGACTTCTGATATGCAGCAGGAAATAGACGATACTGAACTTGACGAGCAGTCTGAACTTTACGAACATCATCGATTCGAGTGTGATAAGAGTCAGTCGCTGCTTCGTGTTGATAAGTATTTGTTTATGGTTATGGCAAATACAAGTCGTAACCGCGTGCAAAAGGCTGCAGATGCCGGCTTCATACATGTAAACGGCAAACCTGTAAAACGTTCTTATAGAGTGAAACCGGGAGATGTGGTTCAGGTTATGTTAGACCGCCCACATTACGACAATAAGATTCTTCCCGAGGATATTCCGCTTGATATAGTATATGAGGATGGCGATCTGATGGTGATTAATAAACCTGCCGGGTTGGTTGTTCATCCCGGGTTCGGCAATTGGAAGGGTACTTTGCTTAATGCGTTGGCCTGGCACTTTAAGGATTCGCCGGAATTCGATGTCAACAATCCCGAGATTGGACTTGTACATCGTATTGATAAAGACACAAGCGGACTGATTGTAGTGGCAAAGACTGCTGATGCCAAGACACACCTTGGTTTGCAGTTTTTCAATAAGACAACGAAACGCGAATACAATGCCTTGGTATGGGGAAATTTTCAGGAAGACGAAGGCAGGATAGAAGGGAATATTGGTCGTGACTTGCGCGACCGTCTTCGTATGGCAGTGTTCCCTCCAGATAGTGAGATTGGAAAGCATGCTGTCACCCACTACTATATACTTGAACGTTTTGGATATACTACATTCGTGAAGTGTGTGCTCGAAACGGGACGAACCCACCAGATACGTGCTCATATGTGTCATATCGGTCACCCCCTCTTCTCTGATGCACGGTATGGAGGTGATGTGGTGCTGAAAGGACAGCGTACAGCAAAGTACGGGCAGTTCATTGAGAACTGTTTCAAGATATGTCCGCGTCAGGTGCTTCACGCCAAGACTCTTGGTTTTGTACACCCTCGCACAGGTCAGGAGATGATGTTCGACTCCGACCTACCGGAAGATATTTGTGAATTACTAAATAAATGGCGTAGTTACGCTACAGAATCATGAAGAAAATAATTGCAGTTATTGCAGGAGGCGACTCCTCAGAACACGATGTGTCGATGCGTTCGGCAGCAGGTATCAGTTCGTGGCTCGACCGCGATAAGTTTGATGTGTATGTAATAGAGATTAAGGGTACGGATTGGCTGGCTCATTTACCTAACGGAGCTATGTCTAAGGTGTTCCTCCACAATTTCTCGTTTAAGGACGAGTGGGGAAAGGACATAAAGCCCGATTATGCATATATTACTGTTCATGGAACACCAGGTGAGAATGGTATCCTTCAAGGTTATTTTGACCTCTTGCATGTTCCTTATTCAACTTGTTCTTTGTTGGTTGAGTCTATGACTTTCGATAAGTTCACACTGAACCAATATCTGAAGGGATTCGGTATTCGTGTGGCAGAGAGTGTCCTGTTGCGCAAGAATATGGAAGTGGACGCTGAGGCAATCATTCAGAAAGTCGGTCTGCCTTGTTTCATCAAACCTAATGCTGGTGGCAGCAGTTTCGGTGTTACCAAATGCAAGTCTGTTGCTGATGTTGCAGAAGCAGTGGAAAAGGCTCGTGAAGAGAGCGACGACGTGCTTATTGAGAGTATGCTTTCGGGTGTTGAGATAAGCAATGGCGTGTATCGTTCGAAGAATGGTGTACATGTTTTGCCAATTACCGAGGTGGTGCCAAAGACGGAATTCTTCGACTACGATGCCAAGTACAATGGAATGGTTGAGGAAATAACTCCTGCACGCTTATCAGACGACACTACTGCACGCATAAAGAAACTGACTGCTGCAATCTACGACATACTCGGTGCCAGTGGTATTATCCGTGTCGATTATATCATTTCCAAGAATGATAAAGGCGACGATGTAATCAATATGCTGGAGATTAACACTACTCCGGGAATGACAGCTACCAGCTTTATTCCTCAGCAGGTTCGTGCCGACGGACTTGAGATGGTAGATGTTCTCAATGATGTGATTTCCGAAAAACTGAATCTTGACTGATTAAATACTTTTTCTCATGGCAGATACTTCAAACCCCCAGTTTTCATTGTCCGACTTCGATGACATCCGTCCTTTTGCAGAGGGCGAGATGAAACAGGCATTTGAGTCGATGCTTGCCGACCGTAAGTTCAGTCATATCCTCAAGGGTATGGTGCCCTGGATGCCTGTCGGATTGCGTAATTCCATGCTTCGTATGCTGTTTGTCGGCATAAAGACACCACAGGATTTCCAGATCCGATACATGAAACATATGGTTTGGTACTGCCTGAAGAAGTGTTCTACGGGGTGGAGTTATAATTTTGACCCGAGTCTGAAGCGTGATGGGGCTTATACCTTTATGAGTAACCACCGTGATATCGTTCTCGACTCTGCCATTCTCGACTATATGCTTGTGAATGATGGATTTGCCAAGACTGTCGAGATAGCCATCGGTAACAATCTCCTGATTTATCCTTGGATTAAAACGCTTGTGCGCATGAACAAGGCGTTTGTGGTGAACCGCGGACTTTCCCCAAAAGAGACCCTTCGCAGTTCTATCCATATGAGTCAGTACATGCACTTTGCCATCAACCAAAAGCATGAGAATATATGGATTGCGCAGCGTGAGGGCAGAGCAAAGGACTCTGACGACCGCACCCAGGAGAGTGTGTTGAAGATGCTTACTTTAGGCGGACCTGCAGCAGGAAAGACTACGGCTGACATTGTTCAGAATATTAAAGATATGAACATTGTTCCGCTTACCATATCCATAGAGTACGACCCTTGTGATTACCTGAAAGCTCAGGAGTTTCAGCAGAAACGCGATATTCCGGGATGGAAGAAGAGCAAGCAGGACGACTTGGATAATATGAAAATCGGTATATGGGGCAAGAAGGGACACGTGCATTATGAGGCGGCTCCGTGCATCAACGAATGGCTCGACACACTCGATACGTCTGCTATAAGTCATACAGATATTTACCGTATAATTGCAGAACATATCGACAATGAAATCCATAAGAACTACCGCATCTACGCCTCTAACAAGGCGGCCCTTGCTGAACTCAACGGGGAGAAGGTTGATGCGCCTGAGTTTGAAAAGTATCTGCAAGATAAGATATCACGTATCAAGGTGGAGAATCCTGATGTGCCGTTCCTTCGTGAACGTATTCTGACTATGTATGCCAATCCTCTGAAAAACTACAATGCAGCACACGCTCAGTAACATATTCATATATATCCTTCTGTCACTTTGTATTTTGGTGTCATGTGACAAAGATGGTGGTGATGTCGTGTTGAACATGCCAAATACATATGCGGAATTTTGTGATATGTATATGAATAACGACAAACGTGCCGAATACATCACCTTGGATGATGGAACAAAACTTGACATTCTTTCTCAGGGTATTCGTTCCAACGTGGCAGATACGACGGTTCGTGCCGTGGTTACTTATGCCCTGAAGGATAAAAAGCCTGTCATCTACAGTAATGACATGGCATTCTGTGCCCAGGCTCGTCCCAAGGAACAATTCAAGATTACGCCACGCGACCCGATGAAGATTGTGAGCGTTTGGAAGGGTGGTAAATATATTAATATGGTTTTGGGCGAAATGACCACCAAGGTAGCCAAACACAGTTACGGATTCCTTATTGACGAGGTGAAGGGTAAAACACTGTATGTTTCCTTTATTCATCTCCAACCCGCATCCGATCCTGAGTCATACACAGAGAAGAAATATTTCTCCATGCCTATGGCGAATACCTATGTCTCTGGTTACGACTCTATAGCCATTTCCATAACTACCTATGATGGTGTAAAATCCTATTCTTTTGCAGTAAACTGATACATTAATTCTGTTACTCATTTTTAAGTATTAGCAGTAAAAAAATGAGTATAGCATAAAAGAAGATGAGTATTCCGTACTTCGGTAATACTCATCTTCTTGCTTATTTTAACGCAAATTAGGTATTGCCGCCTTTTTGATATCGTGGTAACTTTGCATCGTTAAAGAATGCAAAAGAAAAATCGTTAAATATAGGACATATAAGCTTATATATAATATAATATGAAAAGGTATCTGAGATTTTTAGGACTTGTGGCTATGGTTTTTACTGCCACAATTGTTAAAGCAGAAGGCACAGACACAACAAAAGTGTCGAAAATTGAGAAAGCACTCTCACGTCTCCATATTGGTGGTTATGGTGAGGTGGCATTGTCGCGTAATTTCTATAGCGATCAGTTTGACAGATATACTAAGGCTGAAAAATATTCAAATAATGAAAGCCATGGCAGATTTGACATTCCTCACGTAACACTTAATTTAGGTTATGACTTCGGTAAAGGTTGGTCGTTTGGTACTGAAATAGAATTTGAGCATGGCGGTAATGAATCAGCTGTTGAGGTTGATGCTGATGAAAGTGGAGAGTATGAGGCAGAAATAGAAAAAGGCGGTGAGGTTGCCTTGGAGCAGTTCTGGTTAAACAAGCGCTTTTGGAAAGGTGAGTTGAATATCCGAGTTGGTGAGATTATTGTGCCGGTAGGTGGTACAAACAAGTATCATATGCCAACAGAGTTCTTCACAGTATATCGTCCGGAAGGTGAAAATGCGTTGTTCCCATGTACCTGGCATCAGGTAGGTGTATCGGCATGGGGAAGGGCAAAGTCCTGGGGGTATGAAGTGCAGTTCCTGTCGGGACTTGATTCTGAGCGTTTTGGCAGTAAGAGTTTTGTACATTATGGAGCAAATAGCCCATATGAATTCAAGATTGCCAACAGCTATGCAGGTGTGATGCGTGTGGATAATTATTCTGTTCGCGGACTTCGTCTGAGTCT